>NZ_CP192086.1:0-150988 GCF_050956075.1 Nocardia sp. CA-129566 | reverse complement strand
GACATTCGCCTTCTAGCGCCGATGGAGGGGTGAAGTCCGTTCCCGCAGAGGATCTTACGCGCGAAAGGCGACAAAAAGAGACTCAAAGAGCCTAAAACACGACATCGGGACGATGAAAAGCGACTCTGACCTGGTGGAACGTTGATGCATGGTTTCAAACCACCCTTCTATAACAACAGCTGGCCTGCTGAAACCCACCCTGGACTTTGTAGGAGGCATGCTCCTACACTCGACACATGTACGTAGGAGCACTACTCCTACGGGGTCGAGAAGCAGGGAACTGAGCTGATCGTTCCCAAACGGTGTTTCGGCACATAAAACTCCATCCCCGGCGGTCGAGCGCGTACGTGAAATCCCTTCACCACAAAGGGATTTCACTTCGCCAGAGAGTTCGCACCTCTCCAACAGCGCCCGCCGCCTCCAGATTGAGGGCCTGCCGTAAGGGCAGTCCCTGAACCTTCTTTTCAAAGGAGAGACTGCAAATGGGCAGGTCTCAGGCTAGTCCACGTCTTCAACAGGGTTCAGAGCGGAAGCCGACCCCGTTTGTCAACGCGTTCATGCTGCTCGGCACCCCGGTGGGATTGGGGTATCTGACCCACCCGTTGTGGCCGGCAGATCTGGCGTCCCGGGCCGGGGCTGTGGTGGTCCCGGTGCTGGTGGGGCTCGCATTCATCGCGGCCGCGTTGCTGCTGGTTGCAGGGACCATCGCCTTCGCTTTCGGGCGTGGGGCGCGGTGGCTGCGGTATCGGCTGCGGTGGGCACGCGCCCTCGACGACGCCGGGCTGACCGTGGAGAAGAACCATCAGGTGCTGGTGCCGCAGCTGGCGTCGGTGACCTTGCGTCGCGCCGCCGATGTGGTGCGAGTCCGGATGCTGCCCGGCCAGGCCCCCGCCGACTTCGCCGGGCAGTTGCGTGGTTTGGCGGTGGCGTTCGGCGCGGCCACATGCAATTTGCGGCTGGTCGAACACCGACCCGCCTTGATCGAACTGGTATTCACCCGCACCGCAGCCAGCATGGCCACGGTCAAGCCATTGTTTGGAGGTGCGGCGTGATCGAGCTCGGATTCGTCGCTTTTGCCGTGATCTTCGCTCTCGGTTTCCTGGTCATCGCCACGGCCGCGTTCGCGTTCGGCCCGGCCGGAGTCGTTGCGGTGATGGCCGCTGTCGGATCGGTCATCGTGCTGGTTGTGGCGGCCAGGGTGTCCAAGCGCACCCAGATCGCGCGGGCCGCGGCCGCCAACCAAGCCGCATGGGACAACTGGCTCGATAGCTTCCCGCACTCGGTGCGGCATGTGGTGCGCAGGCTGACCGATCCGTGGTCGGCGGTCACATTGTGGTCGGCGATCGGGATGGGTACCGAGCCCAACCCGACGCGTGGAGAGCCCGGATCCTGGCCGGTGCTGGAGCCGTCGTACGGGTCCTACCCACCGGATGAGGGCATCTGGCCGGTGCCGGTCGGCGCCCGTGTCCGGTTGCGGATGCTGCCCGGCCACGCCCCCAAGCACTACGCGGCGAAGCTCGAGGAGCTGACCGTCGCGCTGGATGTGGACGCGGTGCGCGTCGTGGAACACAAGGGGCAGTTGATCTGCCTGGACGTACGCACCCGCGACCCCCTCGAGAACGCGATCGCGGTGCCGGTCCCGGTGGAGCCGGTCGACCTGACCAAGCTGAATCCAGGGCTGCGTGATGACGGCGATTTCTGGCTGGTGCCGCTGCTGGAGCGCAACTGGCTCGGCGTCGGCGTCCCGGGTGCCGGAAAGTCCGGGTTCGTTCACAGCGCGCTGGTCGCGACCGCCCCTGCCGCCCGCGACGGCCTGGTGGTCAACATCATGTTGGACTTCAAGTTCGGCATCGAGGCAGCCAAGGCGAAGGGCTTGCTGCACTACGCCGCGACCAGCGAGAAGGCTGGCGCGAAAGTGCTGCGGTGGCTGCGCTACGAGGTGGTGGAAAAGCGCGGCCGCGACATGGAACGCCGCGGCGTCGACAAGCACACTCCCACCCCGGACGCGCCGATGTATCACTTGATCGTCGACGAGCTGGCCGAGCTGCTCGACAACCCCGAGACCCGCAAAGAGTTTCTGCGGCTGCTGATCTCGATCATGCGGCTCGGCCGCGCGATCGGCGTCTCGGTATCGGCTTACACCCAGCTGGGCAACAAGGCGATCCTCGGCATGCTGCGCGATCTGTTCCAGATCCGCGTCGGCATGCGCATGGCATCGCCTGAGCAGGTGGTCATGACCTACGGCGACCATCACGCCATCGAGCGCGGCGCCGCGAACACCTCCATCCCCGACCGCGACACCCAGGGCATGGCCTACGTCGTCGATGACGGCAGCAGCCAGATCGTGCGAGTCCGCGCCTACTACGTCACCCCCGCGGATCTCGAACGGTTCGCACGCATGTACCCCCCGTTCGACCACCAGATCGCCGAGCAGGTGGAGAACTACACCAGCGGCCACGCCACCGAAGAGGACGGCATCGGCAGTGGCCGCGCGGCCGATGTGCTGCCGATGACCACCCGCAAGCGCACCTCCCCAGCCCTCCCCGACGGTGATCTTCCCGCCTCGATCCTCGCCTTCCACGGTCCCGCCGATGACAAGAGCACCGACGACGAGAGCGCTGAGGCGGCCGAGGACGGCATGAGCGAGGACGACGCCATCGCCAAGGCCTTCGCTGAGGCCGACGCGCTGTCCGACGCGATCGGCAACGAGCTCGATGCCGCTTCTGCGGACGACGAAGACAGCGCCTAAACACTTCTAGACTGCAAGACTGCTAACAGTCTAGAATTCTGTTAGTTCCGTTTCATCGAAAGGAATCACCCTGATGACCACCACCCTCAGCCCCGCCGAGATGCCGTTCACCGTGCTGATCGACGAAATCGGATCCGCGATCGACGCGCTGGAGGCATCCTTGGACGCCTCCCCAAATGCCGACGTACTCGCTCCGCAGCTGCGCGAGGAGTTCGCGATTTTGTTGCCCCGTGGCAGGTGGTGGCGCAAGCTCTCGCTCCGCCTGGCCGAGCCGGAAGGCCGCGGCCCCAGCATCTTCCGTGACCGTCAGAGCGCGGAGAACGAGATGTTCGACGTGTCCGCCATGGCCCGCGGTGTGTTCGGGGTCCGTCGCCGCGACTACCGGCTACGGCTGATGGTGCGCAACGTGCGCATCAGCGACACCGGCGCCACCACCACAAGCCCGTGGCGCCCGGCCGACGTGCTCGCCGACACCACTGCGGTCCGGTGATCACGATGACGCTGCTGCACCCATTTCGAGGCACCGCCGACGACGAGATGGCTGAGCTGCGTACCCAGATCCGCCGCCGTGCCCGCCGTGCCCGCACCCGCCAGGACATGCTCGCCCTGGTCGACGACATGATCGACGCCCTCGGCGCGGTGCTGGTCGCGGACACACCGCCCGATGCGGGGCCCGCCACCGGTCTGATCCAGGGCCCGGAGGGAGTGGATTCGCGCTGGTCCTGCACCGATCCCGGACCCCTCACTGTCGACGAAGCCCGTGAAGTCCTCGAAGAGCACATCGACTGCGTGCCCGATCGGGCGCTCTGCCGCATCAAACACACCGCGCTGACGGTGCTGGCCGCCGCTGGCATCCGCACCCCAGACGGCTGCCGCGTCCCGTGAATGGCGAAGGGACCAGCCCGCTGATACCGGGCTGGTCCCTTCCACCTCAGATTACGGAAGGAATCCGATGCCAAACACCACCACCCACACCGAAGCCGCACTCGGCACTGAAATCGCGGCGGTGGCCCGACGCGCCGCGGACATGCTCACCGGCCTGGAAGACCCCGAATCGCTCTACCAGCTCGTCATCGACCTGGCCGACCACGCCGACCGCCTCGGGACGGCGCTGCTCGACTCCGGCGAGCACCCGCTCAACGCCGCCGCCCTGGTCAACAGCGTGCGGGAGCAGACCCCAGAAAACCTGCACCACCTGCTCGGAGCCCCGATCCACCGGGACTGGGGTGATGACCTGTGAGCCCCAAAGACGTCGAAGGCACGGTCTATCTGCTGCATTTCAAGCGGCCGTACCGTCACGCCCGCCACTACACCGGCTGGACAACCGATCTCGACGCCCGCCTCGCCGAGCACCGCGCCGGTCGCGGTGCGCGCCTGCTCGCAGTGATCGGCCAAGCCGGCATCGAGTGGACACTGGCCCGCACCTGGGACGGCACCCGCCGCCGCGAACGCCAGCTCAAGAGCGCCGGCGGCGCGGCACGGCGGTGCCCGCTGTGCGGGATCAGCCCACGCGCCCGCTCCGGAGCAAAGGCGGAGGGATAGCCGATGACCACCGCATACACCTGCGCGGACCGCGCCACCCTCGCCGACGCGGCCGCCACCGACCTGGGCACCTGGGCCAACCACCTCACCGAAGTCCTCGCCCAGGTCGGCAGCACACCGGCCACCGCGAATCTGGTGTGCAGCTCCGACACTGGCGACCGCCTCTACAGCTCGCTGACCGAGCTCGCCGACCTCGGCGGCTCGATCGACCTGAACCGTCTACACGCTGCGCTGCCGGTCCTGCTGCGACCGCTGCTCGGCGCACCCGACGCCGGGTTCCCGCGCCTGACCGACCTGATCGCGGCCGCGGTCGAGCTGATCGCCCGCGCGGAGGCCTCGCACGCCATCACCGTCACCATCGCCGGCGCCGAACACGACCCGACCGCGCGCGCCGTCGACTCCCACCTGCAGTTCGCGGGCAGCGTGCTGCGCCAGGCCCTCACGATGCTCGATCCGACCATCACCACTTCTGGAGGTATCCGATGACCACCACCGCCATTCCCGAGTGGCAGGAACGTCTGCGCGCGGACCTCGCCCGGATCCAGGCGTTCGCGGCTCAGTTCACCGCGGCCGCCGCCACCGGCGATCTGACCATCGAGCAGCTGCACGCCGCGCAGGACCGCATGGATGTCATCCGCGCCGAATGGGAACACGCGCCCTCGGTGGCGGCGCGGCGCATGTGGGCACGCCTCGAATCCGGTGGCGGTGCCCGATGAACATCGCCATCTTCGAATCCGACGAACCTGCCGACGCTGGCACACGGCTGCGGGGCATCGATGCCGAGCAGACCGCTCGCGAGTTGCCGGATATCGCGGCCGCCGATCTGGGGCAGCTGGGTTTCGCGGCGCTCGCGATGCTTGGGCGCGTCAGTCACTTCGGCCACGCCCTCGAGGCGGCCGAGCACGCGAAAACCGTTCTCCAACAATTGATCCTGTCGCTGGAAGGCATGGAGGACCAAGCGGTCGACGACGACGGCGAAGGCCTGCGCCGGTTCCTGATGCAGGCCCGGGAGCAGTTGCCGCCCGGACTGCGCCCGCACCTGGATATCGAGGCCGAGGACATCGAACTCGGACCGCGCTGGCTCGCTGACGCCTTCACCTCGGTGGCGGATCTGCTGGGCCTGGCCGAGTCCGTCGCCGGGATCCACTACCGCACCCACAACGACCCGCAACGTGCCGCGCGAATCAGCGGCGCCCTGGCCGCCGCCCGCGTGGCCGTCACCACCGCGACCGACCTCAACACCGCCGGAGGCCTCCGGTGACACGTCGGCCGCCTGGCCGCCGAGCGCGGGAGCCGCGCCGACCGGGATTCGCCAGACCCACGGTGCATCCGCTTCCGGCAGCGACCGAGAAGCCGTGCGGCGGACTGATGTGCGTCCCACAGATCGACATCAACCGAGCCGACACCGGCCCAACCGAGGAGGAGATGTGAAACGAAAGTTCAAGCGCAGCAACAGGATCAATGTCGATGATCCATGGCTGCTGAGCGCGACGGTGGCGACCCGCACCGGTGTGCTCGGCTGGCTGCTGCCGCGGCCGCGCACGGTTGTCATCGCCGCGAACTGCCCACGCTGCCTTCCCGCAGGCCATTCGCGCGCCATGCCACGGCTGCGGGGATGGGTCAACCCGTGCGGGCACCGCGACGACCCGATCGCGGTCCTCGCCGAGGCCGACGAGCTGGAGCGGGCCCGCGACGTCTACCGGCAGATGGCCGCCGCCCGGATATCGCATCCGCCGAAACCGCTGGTGTCCGCGCTTCGGCGCGCCCCCGCCGCTCCCACCGACCCGCCCGGCTTCTGCTGCGGTGCGCCGCTGGCGAAGATCCCCGGCCGTGACGTCGACATCGCGATCGGCATCGAGCACTTGGCCCACTGCCGCGAATGCGGCCACTACGAGCCGTGGGACGCCGACACCGATTCGGAACTCTTCGATGGCTAGCCGCCTGACCGGAACCGTATTCGATCGCCGCGAGAGGGAGGAAAACCCGATGACCAGCAACAACACTCACGCAGCGCACCAGCTGCGCATGGAGTCGGTGCCCGCATCGGCCGGCCGCGAGTTGTGGGTCGGATCGTGCTCGTGCCAGCAGATGACTCCGACACCGCCGTGGGAGGACGACGCCGTCCGCCAAGCCCACCAGCTGCACGTCGAGCTGGCGCAGGTCTCCGTCGACCAACTGCACGCCAAAAACGGAGGTCAGGCCGGATGAACTTGCTGACCACCTACCGCAAACGGCGCTGGATCCGGCGCGAGGCCGATATCGCGCGTACCGAACCCGACACCATGGCCCGCCACGCTCAGACCGAAGAAGTCGAGCCCGGATCGCTGCAGACGGTCACCCTGCGTGACCACATCGGCGGCCCATGGTGGGCATTGGGCCTGTTTGGACCGATCGTCTCCGTCGACATCGGCACGCACTGCCCGCGCTGCGGCCAACCCCGCGGACTCCCGCAATGGCGCGGCCGCGTGCAGACCTGGACCAACCCCTGCGGGCACATCGACCGGCCCGCCGCGCTGATCGACGAGGCATCCGAGCTGCTGCTCGGCGCCCGCGTCGACGCTCAAATTCAGCGAATCCACAACCGCAACAACCTCATTGCCGCCCGATCCGCTGCGCAGACGCGCGCCAACCGAGCAGCTCGAGCCAAGGGATACACCCATGCCTGATACCAACACCGCCGTACTCGATCGCCCGACCACTCTTGAGCCCACCGCCGTCGACGCGCCCAATGTCTATATCGCGGCCATCCCGATCATCGAGATGTTCTCTGATGCGGCCTATCAGCGTGAGCTCGATCGAGCCCGGGCAAAGAAGATCGCTCGAGAATGGGATCCACGCCTGGTCGGTGTCGTCGAGGTGTCCGACCGCGGGCCCCGCTGCCCCCAAGGCCGCTACGCGCTGATCAACGGCCAGCACCGGTGGGCCGCCGCAGGCCTGCGCGACCCGAACACCGTGCTGGTCGCCAACGTCCACACCGGTCTCTCGGTCACCCAGGAAGCCACGCTCTTCCATGAAATCGACTCCAAGACAAAGAATCTGAGCACCTGGGACAAATGGCGCTCCCGCCGCGCCGCCATGGATCCGGCCGTGCTCGACATCGAGGACACCGTCGCTGCGGCTGGTCTCTCGATCGACATGGCTCCCAAGGACGGCCACATCCGGTGCATCGCAACCTTGGAGCGGATCCACCGCATGGGCGGTACCCGACTGCTCGGCAACACCCTGCAGACCATCGTCAACGTGTGGGGCCGCCGCCTGGACTCGGTGGACGCCCCGATCGTGATGGGTCTGGCGCTGATCCTGCACACCTACACCGACACCCTCGATCACCGCCGCCTCGGTGAGGTGCTGATCGAGATGGTGCCCCGCCAGATCAAAGCCCGCGCCCAAGCGCTGCGGGAAGTCGAAACCGGTCAGATCGGCAAGCTCGCCGCCAAATACATGGTCACCACCTACAACAACGGCTTCAGCCGCAAGCTCGACCGCGGCCAACTCAGCTGACCAACCCGAAAGGAGATCCTGATGACCCTCATCCCGGTCACCATCCCGCTGCGCGACCACAACCAGGTCACCCTCACCGGTGAGCAGGTCAGCACGCATTTCGCGCTCGTACCCGCGACAACCCTCCGCGAGGACGGAACCCTCGGGTTCGCCAGCCACGGATACGGGCTCACCCACATCCCGACCGGCCGCGCAGTCACCTTCGACACCTTCGTCGACCCGCGCCGCCTGGCCCTCGCGCTGGAGGAACTGCCGATCGACTGGGCCAACCTCACCGAGCCCACCCGCGGACAGACTGCCCTGGTCCACGAGACCTACCTGCAGGTGTGGAACGACCCAGAGAAACGCTTGCCGTGGCCGGCATGGGCCGGTGACGAGTCGACCCCGGCGCTGTCACTGATCGTGCACCAACTCGACGACCAGCTCGACAACACCGAGCACCGACGCGAGTTGCGGCGCGCCCTCGAACAGCAGATCGCCGCCTACGATCCCGAACTCGGACACACCGTCACCGGCCATCTGCTCGCGTCCAGCTCGATCGAAACGGTGTCCGCCTACGCGCTGGTCTACCTGCTCGCAGCGTTCATGCGCACCGATCCCGCCGCCGCCGACCGCGCCGCCCGCCACGTCACCGAGGCATGGGAGCACGGCGACGACGCCAGCGAGTGCATCTACCAGTGGCGTCAGCAAATCGCCGACCAGGTGCCGATGCAGCTGCCCGGGTTCCCGGACCTGCCCACCGCCGCCACCGTCACCGTCTGATCCCCGGAAAAAAGGAAAAAACGTGACCCTTATCCAGCTCACCATTCCCCTGCGCAACGGCGGGCACGCAAGCGTCACCGGCCAGCGGTTGACCGAGCATTTCGCCGTCGCACCGGCGCTGAGGATCGAGGACGACGCGACGGTCGGTTTCGCCGACCACGGGCGCGTCCTCAACCACATCCCAACCGGGCGCGTGGTCACCCACTCGGTGTTCGTCGACTACATCCGGTTCGCGACCGAACTGGAGGCACTGCCCATCGACTGGGCCAACTTCGCCCAGCTCACAGCCGAGCAGGCCCAAGCGATCAAAGACGCACATCAGCGCGTGTCGAGCGAGCAGGCCCCCGCATGGCCGTGGCCAGAATGGGCCGGTGACGAGTCCTCACCGGCGCTGTCGCTGCTGGGCACCCTGCTCGATGACGGCGCCCAGGACGCGCGCCGCGACGAGTTGGTGGACAAGCTCACCAGCCGCGCCACCGAACTCGACTCCGAATTCGGCACCGAGCTGGGCAATCAGCTGCGCTGGATGCTCGCCGGGATCCACACCACCAACTACAGCGCGGTGTGGCTGCTGGCGGTCCTGCACCGCGTCGACCCCGCGGCCGCCGACCAGGCAGCCAAAGAACTGGCCTGCGCTCTCGACGCCGGTGACGCCTTGGGCGAATGGACCTACCAGTGGCGCCAGGAACTCGCCGACCAGATCCCGCTGACCTTGCACGGATTCCCCGACCTGCCCACCCCCATCTCCTGAACTCAGGAAGAAAGGAAAAAAAGGGATATGCCCGAGATCATCGCGCTGTGTGGCTCGATGCGTTTCTTCCCGCAGATGCTGGACGTCGCCGCCGAGCAGACCGTTGCCGGACGCATCGTGGTGCCGCCATTCAAAACGGTGCCCGCCGACCAGCAGGACAGCCCGCTCAAAGCGCGGCTGGACGAGCTGCACCGCCACAAGATCGAAATGGCCGATCACGTCCTGGTCGTCACCGACGTCACCGGCTACATCGGCGAATCGACCCGCAACGAGATCGAATACGCCCAAGCCACCGGCAAACCGGTCACGGTGCTGCGCCGCGGCCGCGGTCTGTCGCGGATCCTCACCGAGGCACACGGTTTGCTCGCCCAGGCCAGTGAGCTCGGCGAGACCGTGGTGCCGGCGGACGAGATCGCCGAGCAGTTCACCACCATGCGCCAGGCCTACGCCGATGCGCTGGCCATGGCCGAGATGTCGCTGAACTACGCGGCTTCCCTGGTTCCCGATGACACAGCAGTGGCGGCCCGGTCATGAAGCGGGCCACCGACGTGCTGTGTGACTGCGGCGCACCCTTCGACGAGATCGATACCGACGACGGCATGCGCGCCAAATGCAGTGACCCCGATTGCGCCCGGGTCGAGGCCTGGCCCGAACACCTCACCGGTGTGGGCGGTGATCTCCGATGACCTCCGTCCTGGAACCACCGGCGATCGCGGCCGCCGCGACCGCGGAATTCATCGACGCCCTGGTCGCCGAACTCGCCGACCGCACCGCCGATGTCGCCGGTGCCGCACTGACATTGATCGATACCGCCGAGAGCGGCCATCTCGTTCGGGTGATGTCCGCGGCCGCCGCGCTGCGTTCGGAACTCGACATGCTCCTCGGCTCTCTTGGCCCTTCTGCCCGTGCCGGGCTCATCGTCGACCCGGCCGCCGTCGCGCCTGCGCTGCAGGCGCGGCTCACCACCACCATCTGGATCGCCGACCTCGATAGGACTCAGCTGCCATGACCACGACCATCTATCCGACCTTCGAAGGACCGACCGCCGCACAGTACGGCGGACCAGCGCCACAGCCGTTGCTCGCCACCGTGCGATTCGAGTCCGCACCCTCGCGCCGCCATGGGATCTCCGCCACCACAACGGCCGCCGCCGTCGCTATCGGCATCGCAACCGGATTCGCGGCGGGTTTCGTCCTCGGCTGGCAAGCGCTGTGACCAGCAATTTTCGGAATCAGCACACCAACAATCAAAAAGCTAGACTGCTAACAGTCTAGGCTGCTAGAGTGAGATCATTCCGAGGACGCAGCGGGAACCGAACATCTGATACGTGCCCGGTTCCCGCTCCGACTCTCCAACGACGGAAGGGCACCCCCGATGCAGGACACCACCGCCGACCTCACCCCCGCCATCACCGAGCGCGCCAACCAGCTCGTCGACGCCGTACTCGCCCTGGCCCTCGGCAACACCCCCGGCCCGGCGATGTTCACCGCGATGCGCGACCACGCCGAGGACGCCTCCACCGCCGCGCCCGCGCTGCACGAACTGCTCGAGATCCAGACCCAAGGCGGCCACGGCGCCCTCGAGGACGGCTACACCCCCGCCGACTCCGCCGCAGTCGCCCACGCCCTGCGCACCCACATCCTGACCCGCATCGCCGAGAAGACCGGCCTCACCCTCACCGCCGCGGCCTGAAGCCCACCCCCACGAACCCCAGTGTCGCCCGGCTGCACAAGTCGGGCGACACCGGACACCACTCGCTGCGCCGGAAGGGCAAACACGATGAGCGAGAACATCCCCATGCCGAACAACCTGATCACTGCCACGCTCGACGCGGTCGCGGACCTGGATCCGAGCCTCCTCGCCGACCCGCACACGCGGGTGCTGATCGAGCTGGGCGCACAGTTCATCACCGAGGTGACCGACCGCTACGGATCACCGGCCGCCCCGCGCTGGGCCTCGGGAACCGTCGAGACCGACGTGCTGATGTGCTACCACAACGGCGGCACGGACGGGCACACCAGCGCCGGCCCGCTCGGAGCCGGAGTGCCGCGCGGCGTCCTGCAACTCGCCAACGCTGTGAACTCCACGGCCGGACGGGAAGTAATCGATCCGCTGCTGCGCGCAGCAGCGTTCACCGCGGCCTGCGCACACGATCACACCCAACTGTGCGGGCGGTCCCTGCTGCCCGAGGGGCAAGGCCCCGACCGGGGCGACGAACGCCTGTCCGCCGAAACCGCCCGCATCCGCTGCCTGGACACGGGCGTCCCGGCCGAGGTCGCGGACCTGGTCCACGTCGCCATCACCGCGACAGCGTTCGACCCCGAAACCCGCAGCCAGAACGTGGATTACGACGCGTACCCGGACCGGGTGGTGCTCGCTCAGGAGATGACCGCCGCCGCCGATCTGCTCAGCCTGGCCACCCGTCGCGGCCCGCTGTCCTCGCTGGAGATGGTGTGCGAGTCGCTGTGCCTGCATCAGCGTGGCCGCCTGGTCCAGCAGCAACTGCCCGCCGCCGCCGCGATCAACAACCCGGCCTGGCTGCTGGACTGCATCGACGTCGACCCAGAGCTGCACGCCGCGTTCAACGAGGCAGTGGTCGGACAGGCGAAGTTCTTCGCCGGCCACCGCTACAGCGACCGAGCCATCCGCCAAGCGTGCGGCGCCAGCGTCGACGACCTGTTCGGCGGTCGGCAGGCCAATGCCGAGCTGCTGGAGATCTTCGTCGGTCTGCTCCGCGACGGCCACAGCCCTCGCGAGCTGTGGAACTGCGCTCGGGATATGGCCGGATACTGATGCGCGACAAGGAGGTTCGCCCCAGCGCCTCGCTGGCGGACATGATCCGCGCCCACCAGGAACATCATCGGCGGGAAACGGTCTACCCGGACCCGCAACCGGCCGCCAACGAACCGGAGTACGACCACATCGTTGGGTGGTGGGAATCGGTGAGCGCGAGCCTGCTGAGGTGGGCACCGCCTCTGCTGCGCCGGGTACCGCGCGCCCTGTGTGGTGAACCGATGTGGGCCAATCCGGATCGGCTGGACCAGCCTTTGTACCCGGAAACGCCGTACTGCCCGGCCTGCCTGGAGGTCGACGGCCGCGACCCCGACACCATCGCCGCCCACACCAAACACGTTCGCGGCTACCGGATCTGACCGAAAGGAACAACTGATGACAACCGAGAACACCGCCCCGGAGCAGGAACTCAGGGTGGACAAGGCGTTGAGGCAGGCGTACGAGTCGCTCACCACCGCCGCCACCCTCGCCACCACCAGCAACGGCGAACGCGCATCACGGGTGATCGGCGCACAGTTCGATGCCGCGTTCGCGGCCGTGGAAACACTGCTGGAACTGCGCGCCGGAGACCGCGCCTGCACCACCGCCCGATTTGGAGCCACCGGCATGAGCAATGCGGAAATCCATTCCGAGACTGTGCGTTTGGCCGCGGACGTGGTGATGCTGGCCGAACACGACGGCGAGCTGCACGTCGGGCCGGTACAGAATGCCACGGCGCGCGCGGCTGATGGGCCCGCACAGTGACACTCCGGGTTTAGGCAGGCTCGGCAACTCAGGCTCCTTAGGCTTGAGCAGGTGTCCGACACCTCTTCTGGCGCGGCGAAGCCCCCGCGTCGACGTACCAAAAGCTCGAGCATGAAGACCATGTTTCCGGGCTACTTCCCTCCGAGCAGTGATGCCCTGCGCCGATTCGTCGTAGACGGTCTTGTGGTACTCGATACGAACGCTCTATTGGATGTGTACCGGTTCACCGACACGACGCGCTCGCAGTATCTGCAAGTACTGGGCCTCCTGGGAAACCGTCTGTGGATACCGCACCGGACAGGTCACGAGTTCTTCGAGCGCCGAACCACTGTCATCCGGCAGCGGCACGACGTCAGAGACAACCTGGAGCGCGACTTTGCCAATGTCCTTGACGTAGCAGTAGCTGCGATCTCCCAATTCGCCCGGCGCCGCGGTCTCGGGGATGAGGCTGTTCAGCCGATCGCCGAGCACCTAGCCGACGCGTTGATAAAGGTTCTCGCTGAGCTGGACGAAACGGCTGACACCGGTGCCGTGATCGATCCTGACGCTCATCCCGACTCAGATCCGATCCTGCAGGAGGTGCTGCTCCTGCTGGAGGGGAAGATCGGTGATCCGTTCGAGGTGAGCATCTTGGCTGGCCTTCAGAAAATCGGCCAGCAGCGCCTCACCGCGAATATCCCGCCGGGCTACCGCGATTCCAGCAAAGGAGGCGATCGTTCGATCGGCGACTTCCTGGTGTGGGAGCAGACCATGCGTGAAGCAGAGAAGCGCAAGATGCCGGTCCTCATGATCACCAACGAGCAGAAGCCGGACTGGGTACGCGAGGACGGTGTGCATATCGGCCCGCGGTCAGAACTGGTCAAAGAGATGCGGGATCGGGCAGATCAGGATTTCCACCTGGTCGACGCGCGAACCTTTCTGACCCTCGCGCAAGAGCACCTTGCCGCAGAAGTCAGCGAAGCTTCAGTCGACGAAGCTTCTCGGTTGGGCCGCATCTCCGAGCAGCCCGAACAGGTAAAGGACGCCGTCGTGGCAGCACCGACGGCGCGAGCATATGCGCGCGCCTTCTCTCCCGAGGTCACGGGCGCGATCGACACTCGCTGGATCGATGGGCTCTACTCCGATCAGGCCGCTGGAATCATGCAAGCAACTCAACAGATCTATGGAAATGCGCTCAAGGACTGGAATCCCGCTGCCTCTCTTGACTCCGTGCTCAAGGACTTGAATCCGACCGCGCGCCTGGATGCCGTGCTCAAGGACTTGAATCCGACCGCGCGCCTGGATGCCGCGCTCAAGAACTTGAATCCATTCGCTGGCCTTCGGGATTCCGCGCTCAAGGACTTGAATCCCACATATCAGGCGGCCCTCACAGCAGCGAACGCTCAAGATCGCCAAGGTGTGTCGAAGCACACCGCTGAGGAAAGTGACGCAGCCAAGGCGAAGGCTCCGAGTGCCAAAAAGTCCACGCCAGCAAAGAAGTCCACACGCGGCCAAAGCGCCAAGAAGACAGCGTCGGACTCGGAGTCTCTTGACGAGTAGTGCCTGGCTGGATTCCGCCACAGCAAACAGGCGCTCAGGTTCTCGCACTTCGCTGACAGGCGCCGCGGATTTCGTCGTCGGCGATCTTGTCGCCGAGCAGGGCGTACGCCTGCCTTGTCTCAGTGGAGACGTGCCCAAGCGATCTGCGCACCACCTCGATCGAACGGCCAGCGTTGATCAGCTCGGTCGCGTGCGAATGTCGCAGCTGGTGGATGTCGACATCGGGGCCTGCGCCCCAGGCCCGGTAGCCAGCCCGCTCGGCCTATCCTTCGACGATGTCAGCGACGATTTCGGCGAAATCGGTTGCGCACCAGTCGTCCCCGGCCACAGGAGCGCACTCGCCGCAGAGATGAATCGGGTCTCCGCTATTGCCCGGGTAGGTCGCGGCTGGCTCGTCGATGGCGGTTTCCAGTTCGTCGTCCCAGCCAGAGGTGAACTGCTCGTCGCAGCCAGCGCACACCCACACCCACGGGTCAGCGTCATTTATTTCAGTCATACCGCTACATGTACCGCCGCAGCGGACCATTCGGATGCTGGCCTCACACTGCTGGTGCGAGGTCAATTGGGAACCCGCGCTTTCCGATGGGGAGAACCGACCATAGAAATATGACCGGTCGGTATTTTATATCGGTAGGCTACTGCTCATGGTGCGCGTTCCGGCACCGATGCTCGCGACGGCTGGGCCCGCTCCCTCCGACGATGACCCCCGGTACGCCTACGAATGGAAGTACGACGGAATCCGCTGCCTGGCAGGGATTTCCGAGGGGGTATGCCACATGGTCAGCCGCAACGGCAGCTCCCTGAAACCAGCATTTCCGGAGATCGCCCACGAGCTGCTCGCATTGGCCGCGGGTCGGGAGATGACCCTCGATGGCGAGCTGGTGACACCCGACCGCAACGGTGTGCCGCGATTCTCCCGCATCGGTCGCCGCTTAGGCGTGATGCGGCCGAGCCAGTCACTGATCCAGACGGTGCCGACGCAGATGTATGTGTTCGACCTGCTCGGTCTCGACGGCCAGGACCTGCGCCCGCGGACCTATCTCGATAGACGCGAACACCTGCAGCGCCTCCCCCTGCCCCACGGCCCGATCCTGCTCTCCCCGTCCTATCGCGGAATCCCGGTCTCTCGCATGCTGGAGGTCGCCGCCGAACACCAGGTCGAAGGCGTCATCGGCAAACGTGTCGACTCTACGTACCGGTCCGGCCGGTCGCAGGCATGGCGGAAGCTGCCCCTGCGTCGCGCCACCGAAGTGGTAGTGGTCGGCTGGCTGGCCGGCCGCGCTGGCAGTGACGTGTTCGGGTCCCTGCTCGTTGCCGCCCACGACCCGAACGGGCACCTTGTTCTCCTGGGAGCCGTCGGGACCGGATTCACCGACGCCGCGCGCCGTGTGCTGCACCACGAGCTCCTGGCGCTGACCACAGCCGAGCCCCCGGTCGCCGGCGCGGTACCGTCGTCGATCGCGGCCACCGCGCATTGGGTCCTGCCGCACCTGGTCGGCGATGTCGCCTACCGCGAACGCACCGCCTCCGGACTGCGCCACCCCTCCTGGCGCGGACTCAGATTCGACCGCTCTCCCACTGAAATCAAAGTGCCGGAGCACAACTGACACCGAGTGCCCCGCATATCCCTGCGCGGGTTCGCATCCAGTGCACCGGCCGACCAGGATTGTGACAGCATCACCGGGTGCCAGCGTTCAACTTCCGAAACACGATCCTGCTCGCGCAGGGGACCCGCCTGTCGGTTAACACCGATGAGCAGGTGATTGTGCTCTCGGAGGACCCGCCCCGCGTCGAAATCACGCCCGTGCCACCGCATATTCGGTTTCTCGACACCGAGAAACTGGAAATGCGCGGCGGGCCGTACGCGACCGACAGTGAGGCAATCGAGGCGGGCCGAACGTGGCGGAAGTACCTCCTGGTTGCTTTTGCTGAGCAGCGCATAGGAATCGACCTCGGCGCGGAGCACAACCCAATCGCCGAGCCCATGGGCTACGTCGCCGACGCGGGCAAAAAGCTTGGCGTCCAAGCCCTTCGCGATCGACACGGGCTGCTCGTCTTCCCGTCCGACCTCGACGCGGCTTTCGGACGGTTCTTCGCCGAGGCCATGGTCTCCCGTGACGCAGGAAAGATAACCAGCGCTGTTGAACAGGTACAGGCCACCGCACCGAAAGTCTCCGACCCCCACCTGCTTGCGCTTCGCCTGCTGCATTCGTCATTTTTCGATACCAACCCAGAGACCCGTTTCGTACTGCTCGTGACTGCGATCGAGGCAGTGATCGAAACCAAGCAACGCTCGCCGCAGATTCTGGACCTGCTGGAGCAGTTCAGGGCCGTCACGAAGTCAGCCAGTCTGACGAGCGGTGACCGGGACGCTCTGCTGAATGCCCTCGGCAACGCCAAGTCAGAGACGATCTCGGCGGCTGGTAGACGGCTGGTCGCTCTTCTCACCGACCGCGAGTACGACGGCCAAGCCCCCGCCGAGTTCTTCGTAAGCTGCTACAACGCTCGCAGCAAGATCGTCCACGGCAGCCTCGGCCGCCCTAGCCGCGAGCGGTTGGAGCGCCTCATTCCGGTGCTTGAGGCTATGGTGGTCGATCTGCTAGGTGCGCTCACCCAGGGAACCAGCGACTGACCCACTGGGCGAATTCATCCGCGAACTCATCATCGACGGCACCCATGAGGGCATGGCCGCCCGCGGCTGCTTCAAGCAACTGATCAGGCGAGCAACCGCGGCCGTTTCGGTTGCGCGAGATTGTCGGTCAGAACATCAACGCTGTCCTGTCAGCTGTTGGAATCAACGATCCAAAGCTCTTCCGTCAATCTTTTCATCGCTCTAGTCGATTCGCCCTGGCGCGCCTTCGTCATCGAGAGCTTCCATGTGGGCTCGCCCAGCGGGCGTGAGTCGAACAACCATCACCTTGCGAACGACTTCGTGGTCTCTCATGTAGAGCGGATCTTGTTGCGAGATCGGCAAGTTCATCATCTTGAACTCGACGAGTCCGCGGTTATGCAAGCTGCGGACGCTGCGACGCACGCTCGCCCATTCGGCCCGGTCGTTCGGATCGATCGATTTCATTAGGAGCTTGGAGACGTGAACCCATCTGGGGGAACCAGGAACACGGCCGAACATTGCGTCCATGTCCCTCCAGCCGAACAGCGGCTCCAAAAGCTCGATGCGCCGAAGATCCTGCAGGATCCAGAGCTGCAGTTGGCCTAGCCCCCGGGACATGGCTGCAGCGTAAGTGCATCCTTCCCTCATTGCTGCGTGATCCAATGATTTCGCCCACAAAAGTGGCCTTCACCTGCTGAAAAAGGTGAAGGTAGCACGTCTTTGGGGCCGAAGAATATTTCCCACTTGAGGACGGCAGGATGATCAGGCCGCAGCGACAGGTGCCCGAGGCTCGCGCGCTGGCGCGGCGTCGAATCCGCGCAGCCACGCAGGGCTCCGCGCAGAACTCGCACGTGACGCCGCCGCCCGCACCGCGTCAGCAGAAGGCGCCCGAGAACGTTCTCGACTCGGTCGATCGGCAGCTGTTGCGCGCTACGGCGGACGATTACACCTTGACGCGCTACCTGACTCTGCTGCGGTTCTTGCGATCGACTGTCTTGATGGTGGGTGGCATCGTCGTGGTGGCCGCGGCGGTTTTCGGTGTCGGTATTGGTGCAGCGCTGTATCTCGCGGGGGTCTCCCTGAAGATGACGGTGGGATTCAGCGCACTGGGCAGTGGCATCACAATCGGCGTGGCGACCTCCAAGGGCGGCGCCATCGTCAGGCTGGTGAAACGGGCGACTACTGGCAACGAGGAGACGTCGGATTCCCAGCCCGATCAGACCGAGAGGGCCGAACCGGCGAGTTAGCACTGCCCGGCCGGATCCAGGAACCCACCGTGACGGACATCAGCACCACGGTGACCGCAATGACCACTTGAGCGCCGAGGCTTCCGCGCCCGAATACGAGTACGCCGGCGACGGCACCGAAGGCCAGCCCCGCACCGACTGCGGAGGCAGCTGCGGCGATCTGCCACAAGCCGAGGCGTATGGCCAAGAGACCAACTGACTTCCGCATATTCAAACCCTAGGGCAACCTCATCTCCGGACAATTCCCGGAAGACTGAGAGCAGACGATAAAGACTCTGCGACCGTACCCGAGTCCCCCGGGCGCCGGAAAGACAATTCAACCCTGGCACCGGACTGCGTTGGGCGGCAACATGGTTCGCTGCCACACCCGGGTGGACGGCCTGGAATAGGCTCTGACCTGCGGGTGGGTGGTCGACATCGACTCCGATGTCATGTCATGATATGCGAACATATGTTCGAATCTATGGAGTCACGAGCGGCTGGCGAGCGACCTGACGGGTCGCCCGCAGAATCGCTTGCTGCCCTTCCCCGTGCCGCTCAGCTCGATGCTCTGCGCGCCCGGATGGCGGCCATTCCGGGCCGAGTGGGTGCTGACACGCGGCAACCGGCCGCGCCGAAGGTCGACCTACTCGCGGCCGTGCCGGGGGGCTTGGGTGAACTCCTCCCAGATGGAGGTCTCGCGCGCGGCAGCATCGTGGCGTGCACCGGCAGTGGCTCGGTAATGCTGGCGCTGCTGGCGGCCGCGACCGGCGCCGGCGTCTGGTCCGCAGTGCTTGGCGCACCGCGGATCGGGTTGTTGGCGATCCATGAGATGGGTGGCAATTTGTCCAGGCTGGCCCACATTCCCTGCCCGGGCGATGACCCCTTGGCCGTCGCGGCCGTGCTGCTCGAGGGTGTGGGTGTCGTCGCGATGGATGTTCCCGGATCCGTTCCCGCGTCGCCGAGCCGCACTCGCGCGGTCATCGCCCGGGCCCGTAGTCATGGCGCGGTCCTGCTCGTCACCGGTGATGGGTGGGCGCGCCCCGATATCGAGATCCGTTCCCGCGTCGCCGGATACGTCGGGCTCCGCCGCGGACGCGGCCTGCTACGGGAAATACACATTGATGTTCGGGTATCTGGGCGGGCCACGCGTCCTCGCACCGCGCGTGTGGCCTTGACCGGTGCTGGGCCTGAGCGCACCCAGTGGACGCGGGCAACCTCGGATATAGCAGTGCTCGAGCGTGGGGAGCGGACCGGATGAGCGGTGGTCCGTTGAGTCGGGATCCACGGTGGTCGGCGCTGCGTCGTGTCGAGCCGCCGCGGCGCGTGCTGGTGGATCCAAAACGTGTGTGGGTGCACCCGTTGCGGGATCGGCGCCGCGTAGATCCGCCGACTCTGGGTGAGAAGGCGGGGAGTCTGGATATCCGCTTGAATGACGAGTGGATGCCCGCCGTGCTCTACGCGTGGGCGCGCGTGGCGCTGGGGACGGAGCCGACGTGGTACGCGGAGATCGCCGCGGACTACCGCACTCGCTCCGACCTCGTCGAGGTCACTCTGCGCCACTGGGTGCCCTGGGATGCGGTCAAACCCGCTCCGGAGTAGCCGCTTGCCCGGGCGCTGGGCGCCCACGTCCTGATCCGAGTCGCTGAGCGGACAGGGTGCCGAAGCTCCTGCAGCAGCCTGACCTCGCATAACCCACACCGGCCAAATCTTGAAGAAGGGCACCGCTAGCTGCGGCGGCGGAGTACACGACGGATGCCGCGGCGCCCCGCATCGTGGAGGCGGGTCACGGTGCGTTGGAGCATGGCGCGGATGGAGCGCACCACCCCACGGACGAGGGCCCACGCGCGGAACCCGACCTTCACCGTGCACGTACCGATGGTCTGTACCGCGCGCCAGAGCCGCTGGCTTACCAGCAGTCGCAGCACGAGCGCGAAGATCCGCACCACCACGGAGAGCTCGTGCAGACCGAACTCCTCGAGCACGGCGGCCGCACCGCCGAGCACCACGATGACCGCCGGGACCACCCGACGGGCGCGCTCGACGGCACGGCGGCCGCGGCGGTTCAGGGGCATACCACCCGAATTCAAATCTCGCGTTGCTTTTCTCATAAATCCAGCGAAGCACCGGAAATTTGCTTATCGCAAATGTGAGAGCATTAACCATGCATTTAATGCATGATCCATTCAAAAAGGATGAATGGAAAGCCGAAGCCCGCTCAACGCATGAACATGAACATGAAAAAGTTTTTCATGAACATGAACATGAACATGACTCGTCATTCATGAACATGAATGTGGTCTTGTTGCTCGCCGCCGGTGATCGGCAGGGGCTCAGATAATTCGGGAACGTTTTTGAGGTTGGCGTACAGTTCGTACAAGTCCAGTTGCAGACCCTTTTTGCCCACACGATGCGCTGGCCGCGAAATTCCAGGGTCAGCCTGGCTAAGTGCATCCAGGACATAGCGCGCGGCGCGGGCACCATTCTCGGTCCATGTCTTGCGCTCATTCTTCGGCCATGTGGCATTCGGGTCTTCGAGGATGAAGTCGAGACGATTGAAATCACTATCGTCACCGAAGGGGCGGCGCATCGCGCTGAATTGCTCGCCGTGGTAATAGATCCGCGCGTCCTCGATGACCTGCAACGCCACGGCCGCGGTTTCGATGGTGGCGATGCCCCACTGTTCCAAGAGTCTCCACACGGCCTGTCGGCTCTGTTCGAGGATGGAAGGCTCTTGGGTCGGCATGCCTGGCATGCGGAAGGCGGGATCGAAGATCGAAAAGAAGTCCACCTCTTGCGAAGTGGACTTCTCGTCGAGGGGGTGCAGCTTACACACCTTGTCCAGGATTGATCGTATGTTGGGATGCTGCAACATCTTTGGCGTGCCAGCGAGCTGGACGATGCCCGCCTTGGACGCGGTCTGCTGTCCAGCTAGCAGCTCGGGGATGCCGTCCTCGTTGAAGTTGCGGTACTGCCGCACAAGGCTGCCGATGCGCTCGAGCGGCGCGACCTGACCTGGCGAGGTCACGATCCGCGACAGGGTAATGACGAGTCCGTGGTAGTACCACAACTTCGTCAGCGGTGCGTCGATGCCCCGCCTTTCGAATTCGATGCCATGCGCGTGGCACTGCCGGCAGGCCGCCTCGGCGATCTCTTCGGCGTCAACCCCCCGAGACTCGACGACGAGCCAAGGACTGACCGGATGGAGCTCTTTCACCTGAGGTGGACCGGATTTCCCGGCGCCAGCGAGAGAATCGAAAGAAGACTGCATGGCCGCAGTGTGCGGGCGAATAGCCGGGCAAGTCAATAGTTCATGCACCGGGTTCTGTGATTCATGCATCCGATTCATTCATCCCGTGGCAGATTCATGAATGAATTCATGAATAACGAATCCGATTCATGAATGTCACCCTTGTAAAATCAATCTCGGGAAGCGACCCTGAGGTTCGTGGACGATCAGATTTCTACTCCATATGGTCTAATTGACCCTATGCTTGCGGCGGTTGTAAGACAGACCGCCGAACTGGCAGCGCGCGCGGCGGTGTTTTCCCTGCACGAAGCACATCTGAAGCTGATCGACGTCCCTGGATCCGGCATTGATCCGGCATCGCTAGACAATTCACCATCATACAGGTGGTCTCAACTGATGGTGGAATTGTTCGGAGTACGACAGAACCAATTGCTTTACCGCGAATTGAGCCCTGACGGGGTCGTAGAGTGCGTGCAAGTAGCGACACTCTCTCCAGCAGGTTCGGAGCGTGTTGTTCGGGCTGTACTGGCAGCGGTCAGTTTGTTTCTTGTCGCCGAGGCCAATAGAACGCGCGGGCGAATCGAGCGTCTAGGGGCGGCCGACTTCAGCGAGGAGGTCTTCGATGGCCTCGAGGCGATCGAGGGTGTCCCGGCCGAGGTGGCTGCGCACTCGTTGCGTCTGCAGCAGACTGTGGCCAGCGGTCAGTGGGGGCAGATGTGTGTGCGTGCTGTGGCGCATCGGAACGATAGTTATGTCCGGGCGCGCCACATGCCGCCAGCTGTCGGCGCCGCCGCCGGCATCCCGTTCAAGCATCTCGATGCCCTTGTTGCCAGCCATGTGGCGGTCACCGGCTGCGGTGCGGTCGGTGCGCTGCGCACCGCTTCAGCGGCGCAACACCGAAAACCGGGTCGCCGCGACATCGACTTGGTGATTCGCAGCGAACCAGTTCGACTGAAATCCGCTGGTCCGGCCTTCGAGCACCTCAGCATGTACATGGTCCTGGTCTATGGCCATCTGGGGACTTACGCGATGATCGCGACGCCTGCCTGTCGAGCGCTCGACGGGCGGCATCGGATTTCGACGATATTTGCTACAGCGAACGGATTTTACAGATGTAAGGAACCAGAGCTCTTTCAAACAGTCGCACGGTCAGTTGTTTCCGACTGTTTCCACAAAGATCCGCCACTCAGCGATGTCTTGGATGTTTTGACGGAATCGTTCCGGCCGACGGAACCCGACTCGCCTTCGTCTGCGAAGAGAAAGACCAAAGACATTGGGGGAGCGGTGCTCACACATTTCCATTCGCTGATACGGCAGCGCCTCAGGACATCGGAGAATGAGTATAGAACCTGGTTTCGTGACCGCCACGCTGTCAAGGCTATCTCCATGCCAAAAACAGATGGGCATCCAAAATGCGACATCAACCGCCCGGAAGAGGTCGAGGCGCTGGTCATCGCTGCGAACGAACGTGGCGTAGGGTTCTCCGCCGACCTTCTGGACAAGCCTTTCGGATCACTCAATGAAGCTGTCCAAAAGGTGAGCCCGAAGATGAAATTGAAAGGCGGATTTCCGCAGGACTTTCAGAAGGAATTTGAGCGGACGCTCACGCTGACCAAGCCAGGGGGAAAGTTCGCCAAATCATGGGACAGTGCGATAAACAATAACGGTGTCCAGGACATTGTTCGCGTTTTCTCGAATGTCATGAAGAATATTTCTTGGATGCCGCCTGAGGTCGAAAACGAAATCGAAGGCGTTATCGGCGTTCACCTACAGGGATTGGACTCTGAACTCGATGCTGGGCACTCGATAGCGACCACGTGGAAATCCGGACCGAAAAGGGAAGGGCAAGAGCCCGAGACGAGTGCGGCCGGCGACTGGTCTGTCTCCGCGAGCTGAGGGCGGCACGGTGAACACCCATATCGCACGCATCGGCTTCTGGGAACACGCTTAGGTCGATCTACCGGCGGTTGGCGGCTGCTCGAAGCGTGTGCACCTGCCTGGCAAGGAGGCAGGGTGACTGGCGTTTCCAACACGGTTTGAGGGGACTGCCGCTCCTCGATAGCAGCGTGAAGTGCACATGCTTCATGCGGAAAGATGCGAAATTGAGGATCTTCTCGACGATCTCGGGCATTCTGACTGCCTTCGTATGTGCGGCTGTGCTTGCGGCTCCACAGGCGGCCGCCACGGACACCGACGTCAAAATTCAGGAGCAGTGTCAAACTCAGTACCCGGCAACCAGCAGCCTCAAGGCCGGCACCGCCTACCTTCTGGACGAACACAACGCCTACACGTGGCGATGTAAGCAGGATCCGATCGGCTCGGCCAAAGCCGTCACGGACCTCTCTGTCGATGTGCAGGCCTACTGCACACGACACAAACTCGGCAATGCCATGGCTCGCGACATCTACAACGCCTACTCCTGGAAGTGCGCCACAACGCCGATGCCAGGCAGCGGTGACAGTTGGATCGACTGCTCCGGAACGGCGGTCTGCACGAAGTACTGGTCGCGTACCAAGACCAAGGACATCAACAAGGAGCTGGGCAGCGCGAAAACAGCCGACAACACTGTGCAATACGCCGCGGCCGCGATCTGCGGTCTCGCCGGCTTCATGGCAGGCGGTGGCCCAGTATCCCCAGCAACAGGGGCCGCACTTGCCGGGGTTGTCGGCACCGCGTGCAAACAGGGCATCAACACGATCTTTCCCAACGACTTGAACGGACTCGACACCGCCACGGCCGCCGCGGTCACCGCCAACGGATGTCTGCAGGTCGCTTTCCCGAAAGATGGCGGCGCCGGGCCGCGGAAATGGAGCTACACCACTGACCACGGATACTGCTGGGACAAGTGACGGCTGTTTCCGTCCGAGGCGAGGTCACCATCGAGGTGACCCCGCCTCTGCTTCAGTGGGGTCTGGCCGCGAGAAGCCCGTTCATAATTCGGCCAAGCCGTAGATTCGGTGTCGGAGTGTCCGATTCGGCGATGCTAGACTGATGACAGTTTGGCAGTCTATGCTGTCGATATGACTCGGCGACTAGTGGTAGGGATGCTGAAGGGCGGTGCGGCCAAGAGCACCACTGCCTGCCAGTTCGCTATCTGGCTCTCTCTGCTGGGCATGGGCCCGGTCCTGGTGGCCGAGGCCGACACCGATCTGATGGCGCTGGAGTGGATCAACGCGGTCCGCGAAAAGCTTCTGGCGCTTGGCGGCGGGGATCGCCGGCACCGGATCGATGTCGTCGATATGACCCATGGGCTGGCCCGTCTGCCCGAGATGGAGCGCAACTATCGCTACTGCGTGGTGGATGTCGAGCCGAAGCGCGAGAAGCTGCTGCGGGAAGCGCTGTGGCGGCCGGAGCGCAGCGACAAGAACGGCAACCGGACGGATCTGATCATCCCGGTCAAGCCGTACCCGGCCGATATTCGCAAGCTGCCGCAGACGCTCGCCCTCGCGGCGGAGGTAGACAAGCACAACCCGGTGATTCCTCGCGTGCTGATGGTGCAGGTGCGAATGAGCGCGGGCCACGCCAAGGAAGTGCCCAACCAGCTCGCGGCGGCGGGAATCCCGACCTTCAAGACCATGATCATGTTGAAGGAGTCCATCGGCTACAGCTTCCGCACCACCTACGTCGATAAGTCGTACTCCGACGTGCTCGGCGAACTCGACATCGTTCCAACAGAAAAGGATTCGACCAATGGCTGAGCCCCGTGAGATCCGTGCAAGTGAAATCCAAGCGTCTGTGGCCTCGGCGTTGGCCAACGGACCGCAGCTCGCCCCTGCCTCCGCTCCGTCGGACAAGGAAGAGCTGCTGACGTGGACGTTGAAGATGGACCCGCAGCAGGCGGCCGACTGGGACAGCCTGGTCGCCCGGTTGGCGGGTGCCACGGGCAAGCGCGTCGGCCGGTCCAAGGAGGCCATCAACCGCCGTCACATGGTGGAGGCCTTGGTCAAGCTCGCCGAGGACGACACCGAGGTGTGGGACAAGCTCGTCGACGCGATTCGAACCGGGAAGCCGTCGTAACCAGTCGAACAAGAGGCCCGGAGCGCAAGCTCCGGGCCTTTTTCGTGCTCCGGCCTGGTGTCGGCCTGGATTTCGTCCCACATATAGACTGCTGACAGTCTGCATTGCTAGACTGTTAACAGTCGAATCGGACGTTATCTCAGGAGAAGAGACCATGTCGCAGCTCAGCACACTGATTCAGCCGACCCACATCGCTCGCACGCTGACGCACCGAATCGGAAGCGCAGCCGAATTCCTTTTCCGCACCCCCACGCTGCTGTTCGCGCTCTTCGCCGCCGCGACCGTGCTGCAGGGCGCACTGCTGTTGACCGTCAACCGCGCCCCCGCCGAGACGATGATCCCGATGACTATTACCGCGCCCCGCGTCGATGGATGCGTAATGCTCTGCGTGGAAGCCGATTCCGCGCCCTCTGATCCCGCAGCGGCGGCGGATCCGGCCCCCACCCCTGTCCTGAAGGCGCACTCGAATTCGACGGCGGCCGCGACCATGTCGACATCGCGCTGCTGGATGTTCTGCTCCGCACCGACGCCAGCGCCCGCTGGAATCGCCGACGACTCCAGCGCCACATGGAAATTGAACCTGTAGCGCATCGCACTTTCCGGGCCGCATCGCATCTGCCCGGAAACGGGCATCAACCTCGAACGATGGACCACCATGGATGTGGACCCGATGAGAAGTGTTGTGGCGCAACAAGATCGATGCCGAAAATTTGTCAGAGCCAGGCGCTATCGTGCCGAAACCACCGCAATTCAGACAAACCCGAAGGGGAGGGATGACCATGCTGGTCATCAACGGCGACCGCGAAATGCCGGGAACCGAGAAGAAAGTCGTCGGCTGGCTGCAGTCCCACTCGGCGAACCCGGCGATCGCGATATCGGGCTGCTACATCCCCGACCGCCGCGGCCGCCGCAGCGAGGAAGCCGACCTCGTGGTCATCACACCGCAGACCTGCTTCGTCATCGAGGTCAAAGGCATCCTCAAGCGCGCCAGCGGCGAGCTGGCCTGCCCGATCAACGCCCGCTGGCACCTCAGCGGCGTCACCGGTGACCCGATCCACGTGCGCGCCGGTGACAACAACCCGATGGACCAGGCGACCGGCCGCATGTACGACCTCAAGGCTCTCGCCGAACAGGCAGGCGGGCACGACCTGTTCGTCGCAGGACTGGTCCTGGTGATCCCGCACTACGGCACCACAGTGACCCTGAACAAGGGGCCGATGCCGGTCGGACGCGATGTGCTGCTGGGTGATCGGCCCAACGAGCTGCTGGCCCAGCTCTACCGCGCCGGTCGCCGCAGCGAAACCCCATGGACCGCGGACCTGGTGCTCAAGCTGCTCGCCGCCTTGGAAATCCGCGACGTCGCCGTCTCCTACACCGAACTGCTCGGCCTCGGCTTCCCGTCCGAGCACGCCCCGGCTGGCCGGGAGCAAGCGCCGGTCGCTGAAACATCGTGGGAGCCACCGCCAACCACCACCGCGTTGCCGCCGGTGACCTACGCCGACATCGACGCTGGCCCGACGGTCATCGAGAACCGCGACTTGGGGCGCACGGACAGCTACACCGCCGACGATTTGAACGACGACTACGCAGTGCCAGTCACAGCCTCGAATTCGAGCAGAAGCCGCGGCCGCCGAACGCCGGTGCGATCCGCAGTGGTGGCGGCCGCCGTCTTCGCGGCGCTCGGCTGCGGACTTTGGTACGTCACGGACGGCAGCAACTCCGACGCCAGCGACAACCCACCCTCTCCGAGTTCAGTCACTGAGCAAGCGCCGGCACCTGAGCAAGCCCCAGCGCCTGCACCGGCACCGATGACCGAAGCGGCACCGGCGCCCGCGCCAAAGGGTTGCTATCCGTTCCAACCGAACTGCTGATGATGTCGACCAGACGACATATGACACTGGGGCAGATCCGAAGGGCCACCGAGCTGCGCGCGATGGCCACACAAACTAGTCGGTCGCAAAGGATAGGCTGCGGTCGTGGTGAATGTCGGAGACAAAGTCCTGCTCGTGGTGGGCGGTGTGTCCGTATTCGAGGTTCTCGAGATGGACGGCGACCGCGCCGTCGTGGAGTCGGTCGAGAAGAACGCGCCGGGCTGTTTCCCGTTCAGCACCGAAGTTGCCATCCTCGTCCCCGCCGACCCAACCTGACGGACCCGCGCCGCTGTGGAATGCCCCGACCTCGACCTCCGGCTTATCTGGCAGAGACTGCGCTCCGGGCTGGCCATCGAAGCCCGCCGCGCGACATGCGAAAACCATTGTCAACCAAGGTGGTTGGCCGGGGCTGAACTCCGCTGAACTCTACAAGTACATGCAGATCGTGGACCGGTGGGACAACGCGCTGCAGGGTATCGGGCCGTAGGGATATGACCCCCCCGGTACACAAATGTCGTTACGAAAATAGATCGGCACCGAACCGGCTGCGCCGCAAGCTCTTCCAGCCTCTGACCAGCAATTTGACGACACTGCCCTATCGCGTTAACCTTTCCGCCCATCGGGCACACATGCGCCCATCCTGAGCTCCAGCCCCCGGCTGGAGCTTTTTTCATGTCCAGGTTCAAGGCCCTCGGCGATGCGCTGGGGGCCTTTGTCGTTTCTCGGAAGGGTTTTCATGTCGGTTGATGCGATCTCCGCCGCGTTGGCGAGCGGCGGTTGGACGGTGTTTTGGGTGCAACTCCCTGTGCTGGTGCTCGCGGTGGCGGTCATCATCGTGGCGACCACCGCGCTGTGGCGGGCCAGCCCGGAAGATATCCCTCGAATTTTCGAAGCCTTCGCGAAGGCGTTCGGCCGAGGGAGCGAGAACACCCCACGAGACGATGGCCAGCGTGAGATCGAGCGCGCACCGCGCCCGGCCGAGACCGAAGACGAGGAGCAGGCACTGTGAGCCGCCGCCGTAAACGCCACGACGCTCTTGCTGAGCACGTCGCCGACAGTTTCCTCGACACCGCCCTCCAGCAGGTGGTCGCGCCTAACGCGCTCCTCGAGGCATACCTCCACCACAGGGGGGCTCTCGAAACCATCGCAGACGAAGTGGATTACGACGTCAACGCCGTACGCATCGCGTTGCACTACGACATCGCCCAACTTCGCTCGACCACCGCCAGCGATGCCCTCGTGGCCTACCTCTACGAGGACGAGAGCCGAATCAGGCGCCGCTGCTCGATGTGCCGCGGTGTCCTGCCCAGCCGCCACAGCAAACGCGGACGGCCACGGAAATACTGCAGCAACGCATGCAAGCAGCGTCACTGGCGAAACGGAGAGATGCCCCGCAAACCCAACCGGGTTCGGGTCTCCGGGCGGCGGGGCGAACTCGGCGTCGATCTGTAGGCGTCGCCCGCAGCCCAACGGATTCGACGTGATTGTTGGACACCGTCCCGGTGCCTTGGATCCTGGCGATCCCGGCCCGACCGGGACGGTGTCCCACGAATTGATGGTTTCGAGACGCAGCCACATAGAAGGACAGGGGCGCTCTATTCGAATGTCGAGAGTCGGTTGGCGGCGCAGTCTCGATCAACTTGGCGTTCGCTAGGGAGGGATTCGTAGTAGCGGCGAAGCGATTCCGCGTCGATCAAAATCTTGGCGCCGTAGTAGCGGGCCGCGATCTGTCCTTCCCTGACCAATCGCCTCAGGGTGGACTCGCTCAGTCCGGTGGCTGTATGTGCTTGCGCCACGCTGTAGCTGATCTGCTGGATTCGCTCGGAATCGTCGGAGGCGCGTGCTCGATCGCTGCTCATGCGCCTCTCGATGCACGAAAGCGCCGGCGGCTGCGCTCGCTGAGCCCTGAGGGGTCCCTGGTCGGTGTGAAAGCGGGCACGGCCATCGAATCGATCGCATCCCGAATGTCTTGTGCGGCAACCCGCCATGCGCGACCTGCTTTGCGGGCGGGCAGCTTCCGCGCTCTGATTTGCTTGAGGTACCAGTCCTCGGTCACCGCAAGCATCTCCGCGGCTTGCGCGACCGTGTAGAGCCGGAGGCCTGCATCCGGTGGGGACGTGTCCTCCGGCGGCGTCTGGGCGGCCATCTGCGGAATTCGGCGTTCCAAGGCGCGCATCAACCGGGCAACCGTGTCTCCGTTGCTGGGGTCTGAATCCGTTTTCTGCTGGTCGCTGCACGCATGCATCGTGGTACCGACCTCGGAGCGGATAGGCATCGCCGAATGCTGCCATCTGCAAGCGCCGATGTCAGCCATTCTCATTTGAGCCGGGACAACAGTCGGCACGGTGCAGCGTCGCACCATCGTGACGCGCGCAGACCTGCGGAAGGTCGATCTCGCAGGCGTGCCACTCGAAGGGCTGCGCTGGTCGGAGCAGACCACCCAATGGCCCGACTGCTGGCGCGAACAGATCAAGGAGGACTCTGTGCACATCGAAAACGATGTGTACGAGATCCACTATGGCACCCACACACGAGGCCGAAACACGTTGGTGTGAGCCACGGCCGGGTTAAGCGTCCGTCGCAGCCTACGCGGCGGACGCTTCCCTTTCGTTTTCGCTAGCCAGACCAGGACTCGGACCCCGAACCCGCTGATCAAGAGTCAGCTGCCCCACCTCGAGGGGGGTTTCGGACAGCGCGGCTCGCAACCGAATCCGGCCGCGAGCCGCGAACCGAGCAGCTCAGCTGTTGGTGCCGCGGTAGGCGGCGGCGAACAACCCGAGCATGGCCACGAGGACGGTGATGGCCGCGGTCGCGTCCACCAGCAGGCCGGTTAGCGCCGCCGAGGCCAGGCTCAACGCCAGCGCGAGTAGCGGGTGAACGGGCGGATCTTCTGGAGAACCTGGCGGTCTGAGGGGTTGGTGGACCGGCGGCTTAGATACGCTCATCAGTACCTCGATGTTCTTTTGTCAGGGCATTTCGTGGTCGGCTGCCTCGTCTGGTGCAACAGACGGGGCAGCACTCGTTTTCGGCGAGCTCTGCCGAATCTAGTGACTGGTGAAGTTTTTTCGGGGTCAGGCGTGACAATACTTTGTTGTTTTTGCCGCCTCGAAGCGCGCCGTTCGGCATGCGCATGATTGCGCCTGTGCCCAACGTGTCCAAACATCCTGCGTATGAGGTAAAACAGCGTTGCGCATGAGTGGATTTGCTGAGTGCTAGCCGATGCCGGAAGTCGTGTTCTCGATGGCCACTCGGCCACTACTGCGGAGTTCGGGGAGGTACTTGTAGATGGTGCCGCGCGAGACTCCGAGCAGCCGTGCCACCGTTTCCTCCGGCCGGGTGAGGATGGCGCGGGCTTGGGGGATCTGCTCGACGGTCATCGCTGGTGGCCGGCCGAGGCGTTGCCCGCGTGCGCGGGCGGCGGCCAGCCCTCGTTGGTGCCGTCGACGATCAGCTCACGGATGAACTCCGCCAGCGCAGCGAAGACGTGGAACACCAGACGCCCCCGGGTGTGGTGGTATCGAGGGCTTCGTGCAGTGACCGTAATCCGATGCCGCGCTTACGAAGTCCGGCCACGATCAAGATCAGGTCCTGCAGACTGCGGCCGAGCCGATCCAGTGACGGCACCACCAGAGTGTCGCCCGGGCGCAGGTAATCCAGGCACGCCCACAACTCCTCGCGTTCGGCGTTCTTGCCGGACTTCTTGTCGGTGAAGATCCGCTGGCATCCAGCCGCGGTGAGCGCGGCGACCTGACGGTCGAGCAGCTGGCCCTTGGTCGACACCGACGAGAGCACCGCCACCGCCGATCGGATCGAGCGCATCACCATCGAGGGCAAGCGGCTCGGCGACGGCGAGAGTACGGGTTTGACCGGGCATGGCCCGGACTGTACGAGAAAGGTCTGACAGGACTTGTTGAACACCAATCGTTTTCGACACGTTTGTTGAACACCGATCCAGTTCGGCCGTCCTGACGATTCGACCCATCCGGGTCGGTGTTCAACAAACGAACGATTCTCGACACTTACGAGGCGGGTGCCGTCGGCACGGCCACGGTCGGTGGCCAATCCTGCGGCTCGACATTGGCGGGCTTCTGGCTGAGGTCCTGATCCCAGTCGAATACCGGTGCTGGCGGCCCCCATTGTTTTGGGGCAACGAATGAAACAGTCCCGCTACCGAAGCTCACCTTCATGAACCTGGCATCGCTGGTGAAGGTCGCATGGTGGAACGAGACGTCGCCGGTGAAGGCCGAACCTTTGAACGAGACGTCGCAGGTGAAGGTCGCACCGTTGAACCAGGCGCTGTGAGCGAAGGTCACATAGTGGAACCAGATTTTGCCGGTAAAGGTAGCGTCTCCGAACTCGGCGGTGCGGGTGAAGGTCGCCTCTCCGAACTGAACGTCGCCGGTGAAGGTCGCGTCGTGGAACCAGGCACCGCCGGTGAAGGTCGCATTCTGGAACCAGGCACCGCCAGTGAAGGTCGCACCGCCGAACTGGGCTTTGCGGGTGAAGGTCGTGTCTCCGAACTCGGCGATGCTGGCGAAGGTCGCGCGGCTGAACTCGGCAGAACCCGCAAACGTCGCATTGCTGAAATCGGCACCTTCCAGGTAGGCATTGCGGAAGTCGAAATCGCTTGTTGACCAGCTGTATTCGGTGGGTGGGCGGAGGCGGTTGGCAATGACACGGAGGATGGTCGCGCGGACTTCCCGGTCGTTCTGCCGGTACTCGATGTGCTCTTCTGTCTCGCCGCGAACTCGCCCATGGTCGATCCGGGGGGCTTTGACCACGAATTTGGTGCGCCCGCTAGCACCGTGCTCGGTATCGTAGGGCAGACGGAGGTATCCGCACAGCACGTCGATGCATTGCTGGCGGCGCAGGCCTTCGGATTCGTCGGCGACGCCGGCCATGGCATAGACCCCTGCGATACGGACCGCGACATCGGTGGCACCGAGTTGGGCGGCCGCAGCGCCGAAGCGTTCGACGAACCGACTCTGCTCGAGGTCGCGCTGGCGGCGGTAGGCGATGACCAGCGCGACGACGCCGCCCACGCCGGCGACGACGGTCAACGCGATACGGGTGACGTCGATCTCGGCCGCGGTCTTGCTCACGTCGACGGGTGTAATCCACCGAAGGAACCCGTAGGCGGCGACGGCCACACCCAGGCCCGCAGCGAGAGCGAGTAGGACCGCGGGCAGCAACTGGATCCGTCCCGTGCGGCGCCTGAGCGACGAGCGGGAGTCTTTAATCAACCACGTGCGCAACGCGGTCGTGGTTGAACGTGCCTGCGCGCCAATGGCGCTCACCCGCCCGGACATTGCTCAATTCTGCTCGACGCGATGTCCTGCCACCGAGCACTCCGTTCACTCCGATGCTGAGCAGCACGTTCGAGTGTCGAAGAACCGATCAATTCTCAACAGCTACCGGCGGGGGTTGGCGATGTCTAAATGCTATGGAAGATGACGGTGCAACAGGCGCGCCTATATGTACCAGGCGGAACCCTCGAATCGAGCGCTGCGTGTGCTCGATTCGCGTCTGGGAAAGCCGGTAGTCGTTGCAGGTCAGGGGCATTTGTTGAAAGCGCTTATCGACAATCCGCCCCTGACCTGGTGTTTGCTAACCCAATCCCCTTGATTTGCTGGACGTTTGCTAAGCTCATAAACTTTGGCGTAGCACATAGACATGCTCGGCGGTGGTGGGCAAGACTGGCAGGTATCCCGCTCAAAAGGGTGCTGCCCCCGCCTGTTCCAGCAGGCGGAGGCAGCTGTACGTCCAAATGTCCGATCGCGAAACCAGTACATAGGAGCGCTTGTGAGCGTAACGCCGCCTGACGAACAGGCATACCCCTCTAGCCCCCCGGATCCGCCGGAGAGAGATAGCGTTCATCCATTGCTGGCGCTACTTCTCGCCGTCCTCCTTGCGTCTACGGCGGGCATCTTGGTCGGCTGGGAGGCCGCTGTGACCGTGCTGATCGCAGTGCTGGGCTTGTTCGTTGCCTACCGAAGCTCCAGGTCCTGATCCAGCTATAGAACGAAGGGCGCCCGGAAATGCCGGGCGCCCTTCGTGGTTTGCTCAGGCATCGGCGGGGCGTTACGAAAGTTATGTGTGTCAAGTTGCACCTGCACGCCTGCCGATTGACCTGCGCATTCTCGTTCCTGCAGCCGCTGTCGGGACTTGTGTTCCCAATGCGCTATATTGATCTCGCTGGGCATAGTTGTGCCCCGGGAGTCTCGGTCACCTGACCGGGACTTTTTTCGTTTCAGCACACCAAGATTCACCCACCAAGCCCTCGGCGCTACGCCGAGGGCTTTTTTCGTGTACGGAGGTGCCTTGTCCACCCATATCTCGGTCGTCTCGTCGCTCCTGGCGGCGGGGCTGTGGCCGTTGCTGATCCTCGTCCTCGCCGTGGTCGGGATAACCGCTGTTGCCCTGCTACGGGCGGAGAAGCAGGATATCCCTGCGGTCTTCGCGTCCTTTGCTCAAGCTTTCGGGTTCCGCAGAAGCTCCGGAGGCCCGGTGATTCATGGCGGCGACGACAAGGCGACCGCGCCTGTTGAGGAGACGGACCGGCCCGAGGAGGCATTGTGACTCGCCGTCCTGTCCGCCGCGACCGAATCGAGGAGCGAGCCGCCGACAACGTCGACATCATCGAGTTCCGCGCAGCAGCCACCGAGGCGATCAGCAGCGTGAAGTGGAGCGAGGGCGTCGAGCCGCCGACCATCGAACAGCTGAGCTGTTTGATTGACGGCCTGGCTCACAGTGATCTCGTCGGCGGCGAGGTCGCGCTCGATTGGCTCAAAACGGTGGCTGACCGTCTGGAATTCACTGGCCCTGTCGGGCCCGCACGTATGGAAGTGGCGCGCAAGCTGGCGCAGATCCGTCTCGGCATAGGTGCCAAACACAAGTCGGACGGATTGATCTGGTGCGACTGGCACGGCTACACCGAGCCACTCGGCTTCAAGGCCTGTGCAGCGTGCCCGTGTGAAATGCCGACCGGGCGCGTCTACGGCCTCGACGGGATAGGCCGCCCGCGACGGCACTGCACCAACGCCTGCCGACAACGTGCCTACCGGCAACGTCTTCGGGACCGGTTCGCCTGAACGGCCCATCCGTCAGACGTTCGGATCAGACCTATCTTTCGAGCATCGTGAACGAAGAGATCCATTGGTCGATTTCGGTGTCTTTCCGCAGCCTTCTGACAAGATCGTCGAATTTGGGGTACGAGTGGGCGGTCACGCTGATCGTGCGCCGGGGTGGCTCGTTCCTCGTCGAGAAGAACCAGTGATTCACGTGCATCACCTTGACCACCAGTACGGAATCGTCGCTTTCGAAGGTGAGTTCGTCGCCGACGCGAGGTAGCGACAGCGCGTTGACGGTGAAGTCGACACCGTCGTCGCGCTCTCCATCCGCAGGAACAAACACGTGCAGGTCGTATCGAACCGGCCCCATGAGAGAGGTGGGCGCGGGATTCTGTTCGGTTGTCACCCTCCCATCGTGCGGGAAGCCGCGTCGTGTATGCGGCGAATTACGTTGCCCGGCCGTGTGTTCCGCATTGTCTGTCAGGGTGTCTCTGAAACGGTTTTCTGTCGGTGCACCGGCGGATACTCAACCCATGACCACGAAGACGGCACCCTGGTTCGGTCGAGTTCTCAAGTGGCACAAGATGCTTGATGGGCACGCGTGCGCTTACCGCGGTCGCGTGTACACGATCGTGAAGCCCGAAGGCGAAGAACGCTGGCACTTCACCGTGAACCCGGACTACCCCGCCGCCGAACCGTTGTCCCGGTGTGGTGGTCCCGGGCTGGCGAGGTCGCTGGAACGGTCGCGCCCGCTGGCTGAGGCGTGGCTGCTGGTCGATCCCGCGGACCGCATCGCGGGTGCGCCGAACTTCATGTACGCCGTGCGGGGTGACCGCCCGGGGTTCGGCGAACTCGGAGAGTTGATTGTGTGGACCGACGCTGACCAGGGACTGCTGCGGATCTGCCGCAGTGTGCCGTGGTCGCCCGGTGACCCGAAGCTGCCCGGCCCGCTCGTCGCGACAGTGCAGCCCATCTTCCACCGCGGCGGCCAGATCACCCACTGGCGCACCGCCGGGCCCGACGGTACACACTGGGACAACTCCGCGTACTGGTGTGAGGCGTGCCGTCTGGTCGAAAGCCGTGCCTGACTGGGGGATTACCGCCACTTTGCCCCCTTGTCGGCGGCTAGAATTCGAACATCCATTCCCGGAAATTCCACCGAACCGGCCCGTACCCTTGCCGCGTGACGTACGACCCTGACGAGAAACTCGAGCTCACCGACGACGGCTATCTGCCCAATGGCGCGGACGTCGACGGCATGATCGCCGAAGGGTGGGAACAAGAACTCACGGCTGTCTGGTGCACCTACCACTACTACGGGGAAGGCCCTCCACTCCCCGACGTCGAGAGTTCGGACTCGCAGGAAGGCGTCCCCTCCGTCAACGAGTTTCGCCGCCGTCGAATCACCGAGAAGGAAAAATACGCCGCGGTCACTCCTATCCAAGCGTTGGCAGCCAACGCCCGACTGGTCGAACTGCTCATGGATTACCGCTTGAGCGTCATGGAAGATGCACGCTTCGACGGGAGGAGCTGGACCGAAATCGGTGACGCCCTCGGCATGACCGACCAGGCCGCATCCGACTGGCATCAGCAGAATCGCACCGACACGCGATAGCGCTTGCAGTACAACCGAATTCGTCCTGACCAGCGAATAGTCCGGTACGGGGGATCGTCGATGTCCGAGCACGTGCCCAGGCAGTGGCGTCAAGTCGCCGGCGGTTTCCAGATCATCCCGGGAACGTCTGTCCGAGCGTCTATTCCGAGCACAGACCCCGTGCTAGCGGGGGCGTCGCCTACAACGGAGACGTCGCGGAACTATACGCCGAGGCCGAAGGCATCACGTTCGGCAGTCGCACGATGAAATGGTCCCGTCAGCCCGCTAGTCACTGCCCTGCTCTCGAAGGAAATCGTCCAGCCAGTCCTCGCTGCGGTTGACCACTGCGGCAATCATCCCCATGGTCGACTGGAGTGCGGGCTGTCGCTGCGTCGACTCCTCGTCCGGCTCATGGTCGTTGGGTGTCTCGCCTTGGTTGGCCTTAAAGAACTTCATCCGCTCGATAGCGGGCATCCACACCGCCGCGGTCCGGTCCTTCTCGTTGAAGTACGCCCCGCCCCGTTCGATCACGATCTCCTCGGCGACATCGGAGTCGAGCGCCACGAGGGTGTTGTGTAGCCAGGGGTAGCGATTGTTGCGGAAATCGGGATCGCGATTCCAGTTGGCGAAGCCGAACGTGGCCGTGGTGTGCGGGTCTTCGCCATGGTCGGCCGTCCATGCACGCTCAAGCGAGGCCATATAGCGGCTGTAGTGCTCGTCGACGACGCCGTCGTCTCCGGCCTGCAGCGGGATGACTTTCTCGACAACAGGACGACGTCGGGGGTCTCGTGGATCGAAGGTGACGTGTCGTATCTCAGAGTCCGCCACTTGCACTCTCGCCATAGGTCGGCGGGGGAGCGGTCTGCCCGAGGCCAGGTAGTCGACGAGATTCCCTTGCCGGGCATTCAATTCGATCGACCAGTCCACGTACTGGTCATTCCGGACGCCGTACCTCACGTAAAGCTCGGCAGCGGTATCTCCGTTAGTGGGTCCCAGCTCACCAACGAACTCGTTGTACTCAAGACCTAGCGGCGGCCGATATCGCCGGATCTGCTGTTTCTTGTACGGCTTGTTCCCGCGGCTTTTTCTGGTCGACATGGCCGCCGAGCTTACGACGAGTCGCCGACACCTCCGTTGAGATTCGGCCTCGCGCGACACCGACCGCGCATCCGACACCCCGTCGGTGGACTCGAACCCTGAACCCCTTGTAAGTCCTAGCCGCCGTTGGCCGGAGGTGGTGGGCTCCGCTGCCGACGGCGCCCACCGGTTCACCCCGATGCTCGAACCACATCACGCTCTGCGTGAGTCCGGGGGCAGAGCGTCCCGCTACCAGGAAACCGCTACTGCGGGACTTAATAAACCACGGGTGGTCGGGTTCAACAAACTGTGTTGGACGTCAAACACTTCCAACGTGCATCACCGCTGGTCGTGGCCTTCAATCTCCGTGGATTGAGTGTTGGATATCTATCTTTCGCGAGTCGGGCAATGGAGTTGGACCCGATGCGGCGGCCTCGAATTCGGTGTTATCGCAACGTGATTCTTGGACTGTGTTGCTATCGGACGGTTTTTGGTTCCCGACTATTTACCGGCCCTTGCCTGGGCTGCTTGGCTCGTGGTTGCGCCTGCGGCTTCGTGTCGCGGGGGTGGCCAGGCCTCGCGCACTGCCGATGCGTGGGGTCCTGGTCTTCGAGTCCCTTTGTGCTCGAACCACATCCATTGCGATCGGTCATAGGTGCCATCGGCACCTATGACCGATGAACATCCGGGAAGGAACCTCGTGGACCAAATGGCAGATACCCCTGCCTCGAGCGCGCATCCGCTCGCCGATTCGCAGCCAGGCCGCGCCGATGCGGAAGTCCGATCAGCGGGCAATCCCGAGGCGGTCGCGCCGAACAGCGATGCGCCCGACATTGCGGTTCGGCCGCTGACCTGGCAGACAGTGGTGCTGATGCTCGGTCTAACGTCGGTGTGCCTGATCTTCGCCGGTGTGCTGATCGGTCTCGGCGCGGTGGATCCACAGCAGGGCACCTGGTGCACGGTGGTGATCGCGTTGGCGCTCAACGGCGGAGTGGTCCTGGACCGCCGAGCGGGCGGATCTGGCGTTCGCCGGATGCGCGATGCATTGACTGTGCTGCTGGACCCTCGGGATCCGCGGTAGGCGCGCGCCGCGCGGCGAGGTCCGGCAGATGGTGCGGCCGGACCCCGCGCGGTTGTTCGCTTTCACGCCAACATCTTTGGTGGGCATCGCCGCCAGACAATGACCCACCGCCCCTGTTGCCTCAGACTGCACCCAAATTTGCGTATGAGTGAAAGGGGAAACGCAGCCGCGACCGGGTGAAGGTGTGGGTTCGCCCCGGAAGTTGCTGCGGGAAGAACCATATCTGGTCCTACGTATCTAGAACATGTTCAGCTGGGCGTTGAATAGGCCAGATCACGTGACTACCGAGGTCACCAAGGTTGGTCCGAACGAAACTGTGCCCAGAACCACGAGCATTGAACACGTTGTTGGACAAAATCCTTCGTCCACCCGCGTCAGTGTCTGGGTGGTCCGAAGGTGTTCAACGCCCAGCTCACGTCTGTGTCCGGTTGGACACATGGTCGCCTTGGATGGGAGATCCCATTTGTGGGGTTCCTGGAGATCAACTGCACTGGTTACGCCACATAGAATCGTTGCGCCCTCAACCGAGAGTTGACGGCAGTGCGCCGTTCATGGGATCCGCCAGCTCCTGTACACGTGCGTACGAGACCGAAATACCGAGCACCACAGTTCGAATCAGGCTGCACCCGCCAAATTTGCGTGGAGTCCGCGGCGCATGGGAGATTCGCCGCGCTCGACCTGGTCGCGAGTACTCGCGAGCACGCTCCAAGTCGATGAGGGTGAAACACTTTGCTGCGCAAGGGGCCTCCGTGCCGAACCTCGAAGGAGGAACCGTGCGCACCCCCTTGCTACCTCTGGTTATTGAGGCCACGTATACATCTGGTCGGACGAGTGACACCGGGATCGGTGCGCGCGGCCGCCGGTGGTGCTTTGGTGTGCCCGCCGCGCCCGATGACGGACATAGTGCCAGGTGAGCCGCACCGTGAGCGCGCAGGTTGGCGATACCGCCTCGCTGATCGTCGATAAGTGCAATGCGGCCGACTTCATGGAGATGCTCCGGCGTCTGCAGCAGGCCTCCGGCCGCAACCCAGGACAGATCTCGAAATACGCAGAGCTTCCGCGCTCTACCGCATACCATTTCGCGTCCTCCACCAACCATTCCCTGCCTCGCAAGGCCGAGCAGCTCGAAAAGTTCTGCCGCGGCTGCAAGCTCACCCCTGAGGAAATAGATCAGGTCATGCGCAACTGGGCGCGGCTCGGAGGTGCAGGCGGAGCCGCGGTGCAGCCCAAATCCTCCGCAGTGACAGCGGAGGACCCCACACCGCAGATGCAGGACCGGCTGCTCGACGACCCCGCTGGCCAGCGTCCAGTGACGATCGGCGGCAGCGTGCGTGATGTCCACATCATCTACAACATCGCCTCCGATCCAGCGAGCTCGCTGAAGCAGAAGCCGCGGCGGCCGCGGCAGTTGAGTTCGATCGTGATGGTGCTGGCTACCGCAGTCACCGTTTCCCTGATGATCGATCTCGTCGCGGCACCGTCTCATCTCACGCGCGCCTATGCCGCCGCCTGGCAGGCACCATTGAGCCAGACGACCCTATGCGCTGTTGTCCTGCTCTGGATGGTTCTCGGTGTCCTGCGCCGCATCGGCTACGACGAGCGGCGCTTGGCGTGGTCTCGGCTGCGGTCCTGGTCCGCGCTGGCCGCCATGCCGGTGATCTCGCTGACCGCAGGTACCGCTGTGGGCTTCTACAGCCCGACCCCTGTCGTCGCAGGCACCGCCACCGCGGCGATGACATGGGCGGTGACCGCGTTGTGGTTCGCATCGATCGATCTCGGCGAACTGCGCCGAGTCCTCGCTCATGCCCCCGCGCTGGCCGCGCTCGGCCTGATCTTCGGGGCGGGTACCAGCGCCGGCATCGGGGTGCACCGACTGCCACTCGCACCTGCAGCGGTCGCTGGAGGGTTGACCGCTGCTGCGATCATGCACCTTCTCGGCAAGATCGTCGCACCGCTGATCGAGGCCCGCGACCCGCTCACCGCCATCGACAATTCCATCCAGAAGAACACCCCGCTCACCCACGACAACATCACCACTCCAACACCTCCAGCGGACATGTCGCCCCCCGGCGCGCAACGCCCACCAACCGGCAAACGGCACAGGAGAAGTCGCAAAGCATCGAGGCGCCAGCCAGGTTGGGGCCGCGCTCGGCGAAACCGCCGCCGTGACACAGCGAACCTCGTGAATATCGGTGCCCGCCGCCGCCGAACCTCGGAATTGCCGCCGCTGCCTCGCCGCGCCCCGTGGGCGCACACCTTTGAGGACCTGCTGGGCCTTACACCGGACACCAGCTTCGGCGGCCTCGGACGAGATAGCCGCGCATCGGTCATCACCATGGAGCGGCAATCAGTGCCCGCGTACGAGATCATCGCCCGTATTCGGCGCGAACGTGAGCAAGCCTCTGGACGTGAACCAGGCGGCGCACGCACAGGAACCCAGCTCGGCCCCTACCGTCTGCAGGCGCTGCTGGGCAAAGGCAAACACGGCGAAGTCTACGAAGCCTACGACGAAAACCGCTATCGGGTCGTCGCCCTCAAACTGATCAGCGGCAAACTCGCGAACAACCACCACTACATCGCTCGCCTGCAAGAAGATACGCGCGCCGCCGCGGAGCTGTGGGAACCGCACATCATCCCGATTCACAACTGGGGTGTCATCGACGAAGTCCCCTTCATCGACATGGGGCTGGGCACCGGCACCGATCTGCAGCGCAAGCTCAGCCATGGGTCACTCGCCCCGCACGACGCAGTAGACATCGTCGAACAGATCGCTTCGGCGTTGGATGCCGCCCACGACAGCGGGCTTGCCCACGGCAATGTCAAGCCATCCAACATCCTGCTCACCCACGCTGGATTCGCCAGCCTCGTCGACTTCGGCACCGCCCCGAACTTGGACGAAATCGCAATGAGCGCCTACCAACTGGACCCCGACGCCTATACCGCGCCGGAAACGCTCCACGGCAATGGACAAGCCACCCCCGCGACAGATGTCTATTCGCTGGCGTGCGTCCTGTACGCCTGCCTCACCGGCGCTGAGCCGTCCGGCGAAAACAAGAAGCCGCTGCCACTGAGCAACGTGCAACCCTGGCTGAGATCCGCCCTGGCTGCGGTCCTCAGCTGCGGCATGGCCAAGAATCCCATCGACCGATATGTCACCCCAACCGCCCTGGCACGGGCTGCGCGCGCCGCTGTAGGTCCGGCGCCCACACAGCCAGCCAACCCAGCATTGCCGCGTCGAACACCCGGAGAAGCCGCCGCGCTCGAGATTCCTGGATGGGCCGAGAAGAACGGCATCCTGCGATTGGATTCAGGCCTCTCGCCAACAACAACCTTGGACTGGGGACCAGACGCGCCGTCCAACAAGCGCCCCATTCCGCCGCCGCTGCCGAATACCGGGTACCGCGGAATTGCCTATGACGTGCCTGCCGACTACACCGAATACCGGAACGCGGGGTACGAGCTGACCGAGGCGGAGAGCAACTATCCGCCGGACATCAACATCAACCAGGGCTATGGCTTCCAGAGCCGGATATTATGACCTACCCGACGAGGACTGGACGAGGTAGCGAGCCTCGCGAAATCCCCGCTGCCGCTGCGGCGCGTGCCGACGCCGCAGCGGGGGTTAGGACTCATTCGGACCTGACTGCGCGGTCGCACTGCGCCACTGGGGGTGCCCGGGGACGCAGTGCGACCACCGACGATGAAGCCCAGAGCGTGGGCTATTCGCGTCGGCACACCTGGCGTATGCCGAGCAGTCCGGTGAACACGGTCAGGAAGACCGGCACCGCGCTCGACCAGTCCGTGAGCAGACCCACCGGTGTCGCCGCGACCATCGCGGCCGCCAAGCTCACCAATGGATGCGTCCCAGGTGGGTGCGGATTGGCCGGCGGATGGTTCTGCTGTTCGTCGGGTGGGATGGTTACCCTACTCATTGAGCTCCGTTCTCATTCATGCAGTTGGTGGCGGGGTTTTTCACAGCTGACCCCCACCCCTGGTCGGGTGGGGGCAGCGCCAAACACTGGAAGCCTATGAGGCCCAACGCGTTTGAATATGCTCTCTTTGTGCTCCCCTTCTGTCCTTGGCGAAGTTGCGTGATTGGAGCATAGAAACGCACCCGGACACTGACGACACGTCAATGCCCGCGGTGCCGACGCCGGGCGGGCAGCATCCAGTCGACTACATCCAGCGCCTGCCGAAGTTCAAAAAAAGTTCAAATTCCGGAGGTACGCCGCCCTTTTCGCCTTCTTGACCTCGACGGTGTCAACTCACCCGTCCTCTACACGCCCAGGCCATCCTCGCCGCTGAGCTCCGGACCGAAGTCCGGCGCCGGCATCTCCTGGTCGGTAGGCGGAGCCCAGGTCCGGTTTCGGGCCTCGCGGACCTGCACGCCTGCAGCGGATGTCGAGACCGCGACCGCATGCTCTGCTTGTTCATCGAGTTCGGTCCGGGCTCGGTCCTCAAGGTCCCGCTCCGGATCGGTCAGGTCATCACGGCGCTGCTGTTCGGCGACAGCGGCATCGAGCAGCTCGGTGTTGTCTTCCAGGATCTTCGCCGAGCGTCGTCGGCCTTCGTCGTCCAGGCGCTCGGTCTCGCGGGCATTGGCGAGCTCGGCGTCGCGCCGCCCCGTGTTTTGGGCCTGCTGCAAAGTCGATGTCCACGCCGCTTTCGGCACGGTGACCGCCCGCTCGGCGTCCTCGAGGTCCCGCTCGGCGGCGGCAACGGCCTCTTCGGCCTCTTCGACTTTGGTCTTCCAGGTAGCGATGCGGCCTTTGATTTCATCGCGCCCGCGATGCTGCCACCAATTCGTGGCCGCCAACTCATGCTCAATCTCGGCCAGCTTGTTCCCCCGCTTGCGCAGCTCCCGCTCGGCCTTGCCGACTTTCTGCTCAGCATTGTGCACGGCGTGGATCGTGGTGGCCTGGTTATCGAGCTCATGATGGCGATCTTGGACGTCGCCGACAGGGTCGCGATGCTCAGTGTCAACGGGGAGTTGGTCGGTCCAGATCATGTTGCGCAAGCTGGAGATATCGTCGGCCAGCTGGGCATCCGACATCCGCCGCAGCGCATCGCGGCGCAGCGCATCCACGACGCGGGCGAACTTCTCGGCATCCTCGCCACGCTGTTCGTCCAGATCACGGGCCATCCGCCACCGCAGCGCGGCCGCCGGTTGCTCAGCTGGCAGCGGCATCGGCTCGAACGCAGCTCGCGCAGCCACCTCCACATCGAGGCCGGTCGCCGACACCCGAGACCACTCCGTCGCGAGTGCCGGCCAGAACGGATCATCGAGGATCCGCGGATCCAACGAGGTCGCCAGCGCAGACCAGCGGCGAACATCGACGGCCTGGTCGCCGAGCACACGCGCGGCCCTGCGCTCCAGCTTGCGCTGCGTGCGGCGTTCGGCCGCACTGCGAGCATGAGGTCCGGTGCGGCGTCGGTCGATATCGGCGACACCCTGGGCGGCCCGCCACACCGCGAGATCGCCGAGCAATTCCGGGTCGGAGCCGATCAGCGACCGCGCCCACATCGGCGCCGACGCGACATCCCAGGCCCGCGCGGCCGCAGCGACCTCGGCGGCCAGCCCACGCACCTGCTGCTCCCGTTCCCGCAGATGCTGCCCGAACTCCGGATCCCCCCGCAGCCTCGCCGGTATGGCGGGCAGCCACGGCAGCGGACCACTCTCACGCGCATGATCACCGGTCGGGGCGATGCGCCAGTCCAGCACCGCGGCACGGTCCAGGGCACTGTCGAGCTCGCCTCGGTTCACCGCGGCGGTGAGGATCGCGACCGGATCACCTCCCTGCGCCGCGCGCAACGAAAGGCGTTGCCGCAGTGTCGGATAGGCCGGTTCATCGGTCAGACCGGGCACCAGGCGCTCGGCGGCGCCGTCGATATCGTCCAGCAGCTCCACGCCCGCGCGATATTCAGTGGCCGCAGCGATCGCATCGGCGTAGGCAGTGGCCGAATGCCGCAGGCGAGTGCGTGGATCGGCGGCCGCGCGGTCGGCGCTGGTCGCAGAAAGCTGCGCGCCATCGCGGCCTAGCACCCCGGTCAGCACATCGAGGTAGGTCGGCGGCATCCGCGCCTCGATCGTGAACGGCGCGGGCTCGGTGTCGGGCAGCGCCGTGGCGACGTAGGCGTGGTTGGCGCTGCGCCCGCGAGTCAGCATGACGTACAGCTGATTTCGGGTTTCCCGCCCTGTCAGCACGCCGTGGCATGTGTCGACGGTCAAACCCTGGCTGGTGTCGATCGTGGTCGCGTAGCCGAGGGCGGTGTGTTCGGCGACGTAGTCGGCGGGCAGCGTCACCAGTCGCCCGGATCCGGTGTGCGCGACGGTGATCCGCCCGTCCGGGTACACGGTGCGGACCCGCCACCAATATCCGTTTCGCACATGATCGGTGTCGGATATCCGCAGCTGATAGTTATTTTTCCGGGTGGCGATCATGTCGCCGACGCTGGCGGCCAGGCCGTCCCCGAGCCGCACCTCCGCGCGGCCGCTTGCCTTCGGATCACCGGCCAGCCGGGCCGCCCGGGCGCGGGCGTTCAGCTGGGCCACCATCGCACGAGTGGGGGCGAGCAGGATCGAATCCATGCCCGCGGCAGTGTCGGCCGCCCACGCCGCGAACGCCTGCTCGGTCACCGCGCCGATGGCACCGGTGTGGATGCGGTCATGATCGGCGTAGAACGCCAACGCGGCCGGATCACCCTGCCGCACCGCCAAAGACGCGGCACGTTCACCAGGATCAGTGAACCGCATCACCCGCGACAACGTCAAGGATCCAGCCTCATAGGCGATATCGCGGACGATCCCACCAGCTGCCACCGCCGCGAGCTGCTGATCGTCGCCGATCAGTCGCACACTCGCGCCGCGATCCAGCAGAAACCGCACGGCGGCATCCAGATTCGTCGTAGCCGCCTTTGCCGCCTCGTCGACGATGACCAGCGTTTCCGCGTCAATATCGCGCATCCACTCCGGAGCATCTGCGGCATCCAAAGTGCCGGCCTCCACGCGCTCCGCGACGTTGACCAGCATGTCGATCGTCCCGGCTCTCACCCCGGCCTCGCCCTCGAGCACCGCCGCCGCGGACGCGGTCGGTGCGAGCCCGATCACCGTGCCACCCTCGGCGGACCAGGCCCGCACCAACACCTGCATCGCCGTGGTCTTGCCCGTCCCGGCCGGAGCGATCCCCAACTGCAACCGCATCCCCGACGTGGCGAAAGCTTCCACCAGCGCATGCTGTTCCGGATTCAGTTGGCGGCCACGGTTGTTGGCGGCAAATTCCACGATCGCCACATCCACCGCGGCCGCCGATATGGTGCGTCCCCCACGGAGCAGACTCGCATCGATCAGCCGACGCTCGGCGGCGAGAACCTGCGGTGAGGTGAACGTCGCGGATCCGGCCACGACGAACTGGCTGGTTCCGTCCCGACGTCGCAACGCGTCCGGCACCACGAGGTTGTCGGGCATGCCGCGCGGGATCGAGATCGGCGGTGACATCGCTGCCTGGACCACCTGATTGCTGACCTGCCGCCATTGATCACGACCGACCTCGCCGCGCAGCTGCCGCTGGACCTCGATGCGCACATGGTGGATCCGCCAGGTGGCACGTCGCGTGGCAACCTTGTCGACCACCCGTCGTGCGGTCTCGGCGATCCATGCGTCATCGAATTCCTGCTCGCGCACCAGGACTCCGCGCCCCAGCACATCGGCGAGCATCGCCTCCACGGCCTGGTCGCCGCCGAGCAGCTGCACGGCCTCGGCCCACCAGGCCTCACGCTGCTCGGCGTGCGAGCGTGGACGGTGCTTCGGTGCGCGGGTCTTGATGGTCGCCGTCTGTGCCAATTCGACCGCTTCGCCGGGCGTCGGTTCACGGCCATGCCAGTTCTGGAAATCGGCGGTCAGCTCGGCCAGTTTGGATTCGATCATCGCCGAGCGCTTCGACCACATCACATTCAATTCGGTGCGCATCCCGACGATTTCGCGGATGGGCTGCAGCTCGGGGCCCCGGCCCGCCCGGTCGGCGAACTCGATGCCGAGCGCTGCCTCGAGATGATGTTCGAGGCGGGCGTCGTAGATCTCGGAGGCGGCCCCGCGCAGCTGGTGGATCAGCCGCCCATCCAATGCCCGCCACTTCCCATCGAGGGTCCGCACCTTGTTCGAGATGACCAGATGGATATGCAGATCAGGATCACCAGCACGGGAGTCGCGGTGCGTATAGGCGGCCGCGATCAGGCCTTCGGTGTCGACCTGGCGCACGCCGTTGGTGCCCAACCGGGTGTAGGTGTTCTCATCGAGGAAGGCCAGCACATCGGCGACCGCGGCCTCGTTGGCGGCCTCGATCTTCTCGGCGATTTCGCGTGGCGCCAACGCCCACAACGAACTGACCGACTTGCAGGGCGAGAACGTCAGGTCGTACGCACTCAACGCCGCTTTCGGCGGCTGCGAGTTCCGCGCCACCCACCACGTCAGCTCCCGATCCGACTTCGGAGGCCGGCCGAAGTCTTCCTCGAACATCCGCTTGGCCACCTCGCTGCGGATCCGCCGCCGCACCTCCTCCGGCACAGCCGCCCGCGGTTCGAAGCCGTGGTCTTCGTTCCACTCGGCGTAGGCTTTCGAGCGCTCCTGCAGATAGCTGCGCTCCGGCAGGCTGTACTGATAGAACGGCCGCCCCAACCGCACCGCGCGCGATATCGCCTTCGGCGAGGCACCCTCTGCCCGCATGCGCGCGGTGATCGCTTCGGCATCCGGATGCATACCCTGGCCGTACAGCGCCGCCATCTGCGGCTCGAGCACCGGGTCGCCTTCGTCGATATCGGCGAACGCTACGAGCCCAGAACCGAGCCACCGGCCCGGCATCTCACCCTTCGCCAGGTAGTAGTCATCCAGGCTGGTGCGGCCTCGATCATCGCCGTCGCACACGGCGATGCACCTCGCGTAGTAGAGGTACCCGTCGCCCGCTGAAAGCTTGTGCAGCGTCATCACAAACCCCACGGTACGCAGCAGGACATCGCCGCAGGCTCCAAGAATGCACAGTGTGTGGGAGATGGATTTGGTTGGCGGCGCGTAGTTTTCGTGGGTGGTTGCGGATGTTCTGTTCGGAGGTAGGTTGCGGTGTTCGGGGTTAGTTTGCGGGGGTTGGTGCGGAGTTCGGATATAGGTTGCGGTGTTGAGCGATTGACCTGCGGCTATGGAGCACTGGACTCATACACGCAGCCCCAACTCTTCGGATGGCCTGTGGCGCAGGAATTCCGGCGCCACCACAGAATTCGCGGCGAATCCGGCCCCACACCAAGGCCATTCGGGGTGCAGGATCGGAGCCTAAACCCGATTTGGGCGCTCGGGACGCTGACTCAGTGGCGGGTCGTGTCGAGGGTGGCGGCGAGCCCTTCCCGAGTGTTGATACCGGTCTTTTGGGAGGCGCGGAACAGGTGGCCTTCGACGGTGCGGATGGACATGACGAGCCGGTCGGCGATCTGCCGGTTGGTCAGCCCGGCGGCGACGAGGGCAATTACTTCGCGCTGCCGCGCGGTCAGCGGGTCGGTGGTGGTGTTGGCGCGCAGCGCGGGGGTATGGGCTCCTGTTGCTGCGGCGAGCCGGCGTGCGGTGGCGGTGGTTGTGAGCGCGGCGCCGCGGTATCCGTTGCGGCGGTACAGGGTCGCGGCCTGTGATGCGGCGTCGGCGGCCGCTATCCGGTCGCCGAACTCCTCATACAGTCGTGCAGCCTCCGCTAGCCCGGCGGGGTCGCCATCTCGTAGTGCCGTTGCGTGTCGGGCGGCTGCGGTCACGCGTGGTCCTTGCACGACGGTGGTGAGCTCGGTGAGGCGTTCGGCGTGGGTGGGGTCACCGAATTGGGTGGCGGTTTGTCGTGCGATGACTTCGTGGGCGTACTGGTGGTCTGCCCGGGCTGTGGTGGCGGTCTCGGTTGCCAGGGTGGTGGCGTGGCTGGTGATTCCGGCGGCGGCGCTGGCCCAGGCGCGCGCGAGCAGGTGGGCGAGGCTCAGGCGGACTCCGCCGGGGTTTCTGTCGAGCGGTTCGTAGTCAGCTAACAGCGTCTCGGCCGTTCCGGCGTCGCCCGTCATCGCGGTGGCGGTGGCCAATGTCAGTGTCACCAGCCGTGTAGTCAACAGTGACTCCGTTGACGGTGATGTGATAGCGAGTGCTTCACGGCATCGTGCCTGCGTGGTGGTCAGGTCGCCGTGGCCGAGGGCGGCCAGTGCCGAGCAGATGGCTCGGTAGGTGAAAGCTGTGGGGAAATCGCCAGGGGCTTGGTTGAGACGCTCGGCCACGTCGGTCGCCGCCTCGAGGTAGCCAGCGGCGTGGTAACCGTCGAGATGATAGGTCCCGATGATGAATGTGAACATGGCCCGGCCGCTCATCACATCTTGTGTGAGGGCGTAGCCGCGTTCTGCCGGGGCGGTCATCTCCTCACAGCGGCCCAAAGCCGCGTTGGCACATACGAGCGCGGCGAGCGCGATTATTTCGAAGAATTCATTGAACCAACCGTCCCCGGCCAACGCGGCGGTGGCAGCTTCGGCTCCCGCAATGAGCTGAGTATGTAAGTTGGCAACCCATCCAGCGACTGCGTCATAGGGACGGCGCAGCCCGCAAGCGGTGGCGGCAGATTCGATCGCGGCCAGCTCACGTGCCGCGGCTGAACCGTCTTTGTCGGTCAGGATCACCGCGCGGTTCAGTGTCAGCAGCACCCGTTCACGCTCGGAGTCGGCAGCGCGGCGCAGCGCGGCGTTCACCGCCAATGCCTCGTCGTAGCGGGCGCAGTTGACCAACGTGCTCGCATGCAAAAACAGTGCGGCGCGCCCGCCGTCTGCTCGGACCGCGCGGCGCGCCAGCCATTCCGCGGTGATCGGATCGGCCAGCTTCAAGGCAGCCTTCGCTGCTTTTTCGCACATTTCGGCGTTCGGCGTCCGATCCGACTCGGACATCAGCACCGCGCGACGCACGGTTTGAATGAGACTGGTTGTGGCACCAGAGGTTTCCAGCGCGGTCGCGACGCGACCGCGCAGTGCCCGCAGCCGTGCCGGTGGTGTGTGGGCGCGTCGGACCTCCCCGATCAGCGGGTGGGTCAGCCGCGCCAGCGCCGGATCGGCGTCTAGGTCGGAGGTGACGAGCCCGCCCCGTTGTGCCGCCTCGACAGCGGCGGGATCGGTGAGCACGCACAGCACGTCGATCTCCAGCGGGTCGGCCACCGCCAGCACGTCGACTACGGCCAAGACGGACTCGGGTTGTCGGGCGATGCTGGCTTGCACCAGCTCGGCCAGCGGCGCCGACACCTGCGGTCGGCCATCCCACACCCATATCCCCGATCTCAGGGTCAGCCGCTCGTTTGCGCGTTCGCCGTCGAGCAGATGCCGCAGATACAGCACGTTGCCGCGGGTGTAACGCCACAACTGGGTCGCAGTCGATGATTCGATCTGCCCACCCAGCACCGCGGCGGCCAGTTGCTCGGTCACTTCCGGTGAGAGTGGTTGCAGATCCAGCCGCTCCAGCAGCTGGTCTTTCCACAGTCCCGATACCGCATCCGGTGGCGTCTCCCCATGACGCACAGCGAGCAAAACGGTCGCCCGCCGCTGGCGCACCACCTGGTGGATCACCAGCGCTGATTGCTCATCCAGCAGGTGCGCGTCATCGACCACCAACAGCACCCGGCCACCAGCCGTGGGTGCCGACACTGCTGCCACCACGTCACGGACCCGGCGTAGCGGATCGACCTCGCTGGTTTCGGCCAGCTCGGCGAATACCCCCAACGGCACTGATCGCGCCGATCGTGTCGCCACGAACCATCGACACACACGCCCCCGTGCCCGCCACCGAGCCACCACCTCGGACACCAGCCGCGTCTTGCCGACCCCTGCGGAGCCGGCCAGGAGCACACCGCGAGCAGCCGCTGTCGACGACTCCAACAGCCAGTCCAGTTCTTCTGCACGGCCTACCAGCGGCCACTCGGCCACCATTACTTCAGCGTATCCGGCCCCGCGCCGCGACAGCAGGGCCGAATTCGGCATCGGTGGGCTCATCGCTGATCACATTCCCTGATCGCGGCCAGCTTCGCCTCGGCCATCCGCAGCAGCGGATCCACCGCATCGACCTCGATCCTGAGGACTTCCGCGATCACCTCGTCGGCGAGACCAGCGGCTCGCAACCGCAACGCCTCCGCATACGGAAACGGCAACAGGTCCACTGCGTGCTGCCACTGCTCATCATCTTTCACAACATCACCGTGCGCTGATATCGCCCGCAGGGGTGCAGTAGAGCATTACCTCACTCGGCTGCCCGACTCCAGCCCGCCGGACCCGCGAGCGGAATCGCCTGGGGCTCCTCGGTTAGCGACCAGCGCCATTGCTGGCCTCGTAGTCGTCGTTGACCACGCCGAGTGCGGCAGGCCATCATCCGCTGGAAACGTTGATGACCCGCCGCATAGTGAGCTCCTCGGCTCGTGCCACTGACCGGATCGTCGTAGTCTGCCCGTCCGCGATGAAACTGATCAACCATCCCGTTCCCGCGCGGCCTACACCGGCGCAGAAACCACCAATCGCGGCGCGGATCAGCACTACTTGCGCGACTGCCGCCGTGTCGTTGCTCTGGACTTCCACCCTCTGCCATCCTTCCGGCCACCAGCTTCGGTGGCATGGATCAACTGTGTGGGGCTGACAGAAGGACCTGAACAATTACCTCCAAGCCCCTTTGTCGATGAATATCCGCTCTCGGGGGCACGCCGAGCGCGAAGTAGTTGCTCGGTCTGGATCTCGACATCCTGTTCGTCGGTGGAACAGCGGGATCACAGAACATTGCCCGGAACACCTTTACGGAACACCCCGACCGAGGACGATGCCCGGTCGGGGTAGGTGTTCCGTTGACCGATCGCCTTACAGAACACCACGCCAAGACACCTAGGCCCGGACAACGGAAAACGACCAGATCAGCTGGATCAGCCATTACTTGCCTAGCTGTAGGTTGTGATCAGTTGATCTCACAATCCCGCTGCACTCAGCCGAGACGCCAGGTTCGCTATCTGTCCTTCGATCGCAAGAAAGGCAGCTCCTTGCTGCTGAATCGTTCCCTTCAGCTGCTGAACAGTTTCACTGAGCTGCTTTAGACTCGCGCCGCCGCCGGTGACATCGCCTGTCGCGACAACATTGCCCCCAAAGAATCCAGCTAATCCGCCGGCATTTGTATTGTGGCCTGAAACGCCTGCACGGTTTTTATCGTGTGCTACACCGAATACTCCATCGAAGCCTTGACTTTCTCCGACGACTCCAGCCTGGTTGCCTTTTGCGATGCCGACGACGCCACGGCCGTTGGCGATTGCTGTTCCGGTGACGCCGTCACCGCCCGTGTCGTTGTTTCCGCTAAGCGATGGAAAGTTGCCCTGGTGGCCGGTCACGACAACATGGCCGTCGAACCAGCCAGCGAGTCCACGCGCCGAATTATGGCCGGAGACACCCGCCCTTGCCGGATCTTTTGCTACACCGAATACGCCGTCGAACTGCTCGCTTTCGCCCACAACGCCAGCGTTGGTCCCGCTGTGGCCATACACGCCCTGGAAGGCCTCGCTCAGCCCGACAACACCCCGCCTTCCCACACCGACGACGCCGTCTCCATTTGCGGTATTTGTGCCTTCAAGCGCGGGAGTCCCCTGGGAAGTGGACTTCTCTGACAATGCCATAGTTCTCTATCCTTTCCTGATCTTTCGAGCTCGTGCTCGATTTCATGATCTGACGTTAGAAGTCGGTCGTCGTAGGTAACGCACTACTCCAGACCTCGAACCGCACGGCGAGTAGCCGAATAGCGTCTATGCGGTGACCACGATGGTGAAGTCGCCGGAAGACAGCATGAAGACAGCCCGCAACATGCGCACGCCGCTGACATTCTGATGTTGCCTCTCAGGCGGGGGAATCCGACGACATAAAGAAGCCTCGGGCCTGAAAGACGCTCCAGGACAACCTGTCCGCAAATCCTGTGCCGTTTTTACTTCTTCGCGCGGCGGTGAGCGCGCACGCGGCAGGCACCAGAGCAGGTCTTGCGAGGCCGACCAGTGCCAGGCTGAGTGATCGGCACGTCGCACACCACGCACCGGGAAGTATCACGCAGCACCGAGGACGACGGCTGGCTTACGGCCGGTGACGAAACCTGATGCGCGGCAGGTACCAGATGTAACGAAACTCTTGGAGCGGCGGCAGCAGGATTTGGAGCCATGGCCGGTGCATCAGTCCGCGGAGCGCTGGAAGGCTCACGCAGCGATCGGACGGCACGTTCGGCCGAAGCCTTGCCCGCGCTCTGCGGCGCGGCCACAGGGACACTAGGACGGATTTCCGGCGCGGCGTCGAGGTCTTCCAACTCGATGGTGATGCGAGGATTGACGCGGTCGATCACGATGCGCTGGCGGGTTTCCAGAACGTGGGCGGCGTCGTCGTCGGGCAGCACGCCAGCCTCAGTGAGGGCGTCGAGCGCGGCCTTGAGGAACGGGCCCAAACTGTCGCTGTCACGGCGGCGCGCATCGGGAGCATGCCAGCACACCGTGACCCGGGTCCGGTTGAGCCGCAAACGTTTCGGGAGCTGGCTGCGGGCCTGCCAGCCGACCATGGAGGCAACCTCAGCCTTGGCCTTGCGGACCGTCGACCAGTGCGCACGGCGCTGGCCGTTGGAGGTCAGCGGTGGGCGGCGCAGCGGCAGCTCGATCGTATACACAGCAGCCTGACAGCCTGGACTGTCGGACTGCTGTGCTTCTGGATTGTCGAGCGGTCTCCCCATGACGCGGTCTCCCCCTGCTAAGCGTTGCGACGCGCAGGCGACGCGCCTTGGTCGCCGGGGTATGGAGCGTCCTCGACCTGCGGGCGGCCGGTGATGGCGTAGGCCTCCTTCACCAGTTTCTGGTAGTACTCGTGCAGCTGCTTGATCTCGTCGCGGTGCTCAGCCTCACGCTTATCGCGGTGCTTGGCATCCGTGCGGCGCTCTTGGCGCTCGGTGTCGAGCTGCCCGGAGAGCTGACCCACCTGCTTGCGCAGCTCCTCGGCCTCCCCCTCGGCGCGCACCTGCGCCGCGGTGGCGGCATTGATCTTCGCCTCGGCTTGCTTCCGCACCTCGGCGATCCGCTCGTCAGCGCGTCGACGATCCGACTCGGCGGCATCTTGAGCGGCCTTGATCGCGGTGAGGGCATTCTCTTCGGCGGTAAGGGCCAGCTGGCGCGCTTCCTCTGCTGTCTGCTGCGCGGCATCACGCTCGGCTTCGGCAGTCTCCACGGCCGCCTGCGCTTGGGCGCGGGCGTCGTCTCGCTCGGCTTCGGCCGCAGCCACAGCCTTTGCTGCTTCGGCACGGGCGTCGTCGCGCTCCACCGCCATCTTCCGCCGCTCCTCGACGTGCTTCTTGGCGCGCTCTTCAGCGGCGTTGAGCTTTCCTACAGCATCGGCGATCGCCTCATCAGCGCTGTCTACGGCCTGGATGACCTCGCGCTCAGCCGCACCGGCTGCACCGGCTGCTTCGATGACGGCGCGGGCCTCGGGTGCAATGGACTCAACGGCCTGTGTGGCCTGGACGATCTGCTGCGCGGCCTGAGCGAACTGCGCGACCAGCGCCTCGAACCGGCCGACTGCCTCAGTGACCGGGTGATCCGACTCACCGGGCTCAGACTTCTGAACTGCTGTGCTGTCAGCAACCTGAGAGGCTGGACTTGTAACGAAACCCGTCGATTCGACCGAGGTAGCGGCTGGTGGAGTAGTGACTACCACCGGGGCGGGGGCGGAATGTAACGAAACCCCTCCTTGCGAGGAGGAAGAAACGGTATGAATAGCAGGGGCGGCATTGAATCCGTGCAGTTCACGGGCCTTTGCGGCATTTTTTCCATTATGCTCGACAGGGCGGCCATCGACTCCTACAACCACCTCATCGCAGTACTTCGGGAGACGGCCTTGCAGACTCCGAACGTAGACGGGGCGGCCGCACAAATGCCCCTCGTCATCCATCACGAACTCGCAGGTACCAGCTTGTTCGCCAATCGCAAGCCGCCTCTTCCTACCATATTTGGTATCCACGTCGACCATCCTCGGTTCGGTCACCGCCGCGCCTGCCTTCCTGTTTCGCTTCTCGTCTGGTACCCTCTCATCCTACAGGAAAAATACCCGGCAGGTCAAGAAGAAAGGAAAGAAAATGGGAAAGAAAAGAAAGAAAGTAAAGAACAAACTGTTTGTTCTTTACTTTCTTTCTTTTCTTTCCCATTTTCTTTCCTTTCTTCTTGACCTGCCGAGTATTTTCCTGTAGGATGAGGTACCAGACGAGAAGCGAGAAGGCAGGCGCGGCGTGACCGAGATGTCGACGTGGATACCAAATATGGTAGGAAGAGGCGGCTTGCGATTGGCGAGCTGGTACCTGCGAGTTCGTGATGATGACGAGGGCTGTGCGGCCGCCCGTTCGGGTCTGCAGGCCGTCTCCGAAGTACTGCGATGGTGGTAGAGTCGATGGCCGCCTGTCGGCATAATGGAAAAATGCCGCAAGGCCGTGACTGCGCAGTTCAATGCCGCCTGCTGTTCGCCGTTCCTCCTCGCAGGAGGGTTCGTCATTCCGCCGCCCCGGTGGTCGCTCTCCGCCAGCCGCTACCTCGGTCGACGAGGTTTCGTTGCAGTCCGGCCTCTCAGGTGCTGACGGCACGGCAGTTCGAAGTCTGAGCCCGGTAGTCGGACGCAGTCGGCCGGTTCGGGCGCTGGTCGCGCAGTTCGCTCAGGCCGCGCAGCATCGTCCAGGCCGCAGGCCGTTGAGTCCGTGCGCCCGCGCCGTCATCGAGCAGCCGGTGCGGCTGAGCGCGGGTCATCCAGGCCGTAGACGGCGCTGACGTCGCCGATGCAGAAGCTCAACGCCGCTGAAGGCGCGCCAAGCACGTCGAGGAGCGGCGGAAGATGGCGGTGGGCGACGCCGTGCCGAAGCAGCAAGGCGTGGCTGCGGCCGAAGCCGAGCGACGCCCGCGCCCAGCGCAGGCGGCCGTGCCGAAGCCGAGCGTGATGCCGCGCAGCGAAGCGCGCCAGCGGCCGCCGCCGAGATGCCCTCACCGCGATCAAGGCCGCTCAAGTGCCGCCGAGTCGGATCGTCGACGCGCTGACGGCGGATCGCCGAGCCGAGGCGAGATCAATGCCGCCACCGCGGCGCAGGTGCGCCGAGGAGGCCGAGGCAGGTGGGTCAGCTCCGGGCAGCTCGACACCGAGCGCCAGGCGCCGCAGATGCCAAGCGCCGCGACGAGGCTGAGCGCCGCGACGAGCAGCTGCGCAGCTACCGAAGCTGGTGAAGGAGCCTACGCCATCGCCGGCCGCAGGTCGAGGACGCTCCATGCCCCGGCGACCAGCGCGTCGCCTGCGCGTCGCAGCGGGGAGACCGCGTCGTGGAGACCGCTCGACAATCAAGCACAGCAGTCCGACGGTCCAGGCTGTCGAGCTGCTGTGCCGATCGAGCTGCCGCTGCGCCGCCGCTGACCTCCAACGGCCAGCGCCGTGCGCGGTCGACGGTCCGCAGGCCAGGCTGAGGTTGCCTCCATGGTCGGCTGGCAGCCGCAGCCAGCTCGAAGCGTTGCGGCTCAACCGGACCCGGGTCGCGGTGTGCTGGCATGCTCCCGATGCGCGCCGCCGTGACGGCGACGTTGGGCCCGTTCCTCAAGGCCGCGCTCGACGCCCTCACTGAGGCTGGCGTGCTGCCCGACGACGACGCCGCCCACGTTCTGGAAACCCGCCAGCGCATCGTGATCGACCGCGTCAATCCTCGCATCACCATCGAGTTGGAAGACCTCGACGCCGCGCCGAAATCCGTCCGATGTCCCTGTGGCCGCGCGAGCGCGGGCAGGCTCGGCCAGGCGTGCCGTCCGATCGCTGCGTGAGCCTTCCAGCGCTCCGCGGACTGATGCACCGGCCATGGCTCAATGCTGCCGCCGCTCAAGGACTCGTTGCATCTGGTACCTGCCGCGCATCGGCCGTCAGCCAGCCGTCGTCCTCGGTGCTGCGTGATACTCCCGGTGCGTGGTGTGCGACGTGCCGATCGCTCAGCCTGGCGCTGGTCGGCCTCGCAGATGCTCTGGTGCCTGCGCGCGCCGCCGCAAGCAAAGCGGCGCAGGTTGCGGACAGGTCCTGGGCGTCTTTCAGGCCGAGCTATGTCGTCGGATTCCCCGCCTGAAGGCAGCATCAGAATGTCGGCGGCGTGCTGTGCGGGCTGTCATGCTGTCTTCCGGCGACTTCACCATCGTGGTCACCGCATAGACGCTGTTCGGCACTCGCCGTGCGGTTCGAGGTCTGGAGTAGTGCGTTACCTACGACGACCGACTCTAGCGTCGAGATCGTGAATCGAGCACGGCTCGAGATCGGGAAGGATGGAGAACTATGGCATTGTCGGAGAGTCCGCTTCCCGGGGACTCCGCGCTGCAAATACCGCAGATGGGACGGCGTCGTCGGTGAGGCGGTGTTGTCGGGCTGAGCCTTCCGGGCGTGTATGGCCAGCGGGACCAACGCTGGCGTTGTGGGCAGCGAGCAGTTCGGCGGCGATTCGGTGGCAACAGATCCGGCGATGATTCGGCGCGTGGACTCGGCTGGTTCGACGGCCATGTTGTCGTGACCGGCCGCCAGACGCTCCGTCGCTTAGCGAAACAACGACGCGGCGGTGACGGCGTCACCGGAACAGCAATCGCCAACGGCCGTGGCGTCGTCGGCATCGCAAGGCCAGGTCGTCGGAGAAGTCAGGCTCGATGGGTATTCGGTGTAGCGCACGATAAAAACCGTGCGGGCGTTTCAGGCCGCAATGCAATGCCGGCGGATTAGCTGGATTCGTCGGCGGGCGATGTCGCCGGCGGCGCGCAGTCAAGGCGGCTCGGTGAAGCTGTTCGGCAGCTGAAGGCGATTCGGCAGCGAGAGCTGCGCTCTTGCGATCGAAGGACGGACTGGCGTCTCGGCTGAGTGCAGCGGATTGTGGATCAACTGATCACAACCTACAGCTGGACGAATGGCTGATCAGCTGATCTGGTCGTTTTCCGCGGTCCCAGGTGCTGGCGTGGTGTTCTGTAGGCGATCGGTCAACGGAACACCTACCCCGACCGGGCGTCGTCTCGGTCGAGTGTTCCGTAAGTGTTCCGGGCAATGTTCTGTGATCCCGCTGTTCCGCCGACGAACGGATGTCGAGATCCAGACCGAGCAACTCGCGCTCGGCGTGCCCGAGGCGGATATTCATCGACAAAGGGCTAGGTGTTCAGGTCCTGTCAGCCCGCACAGTGATCCATGCCACCGAAGCTGGTGGCCGGAGGATGGCGGAGTGGAGTCCAGAGCGACGGCGGCAGTCGCGCAAGTAGTGCTGATCCGCGCCGCGATGGTGGTTTCTGCGCCGGTGTAGGCCGCGCGGGCGGGATGGTGATCAGTTTCGTCGGACGGGCTGACGATCCGGTCAGTGGCGCGAGCCGAGGAGCTCACTATGCGGCGGGTCATCAGCGTTTCCAGCGGATGATGGCCTGCCGCACTCGGCGTGGTCAACGACGACTACGAGGCCGGCAATGGCGCTGGTCGAGCCGGCCAGGCGGTTCCGCGCGCGGAGTCAGGTGAGCGATGCTGCACCCCTGCAGGCGATATCGGCGCACGGTGATGTTGTGAAAGATGATGAGCAGTGGCAGCACGCAGTGGACCTGTTGCCGTTTCCGTATGCGGAGGCGTTGCGGTTGCGAGCCGCTGGTCTCGCCGACGAGGTGATCGCGGAAGTCCTCAGGATCGAGGTCGATGCGGTGGATCCGCTGCGCATGGCCGGGCGAAGCTGGCCGCGATCGGGAATGTGATCGGCGATGAGCCCACCGATGCCGAGTTCGGCCCTGCTGTCGCGGCGCGGCGCGCTGGTAATGGTGGCCGAGTGGCCGCTGGTAGGCCGTGCAGAAGAACTGGACTGGCTGTTGGAGTCGTCGACAGCGGCTGCTCGCGGTGTGCTCCTGGCCGGCTCCGCAGGGGTCGGCAAGACGCGGCTGGTGTCCGAGGTGGTGGCTCGGTGGCGGGCGCAGGCGTGTGTCGATGGTTCGTGGCGACACGATCGGCGCGATCAGTGCCGTTGGGGGTATTCGCCGAGCTGGCCGAAACCAGCGAGGTCGATCCGCTACGCCGGGTCCGTGACGTGGTGGCAGCAGTGTCGGCACCCACGGCTGGTGGCCGGGTGCTGTTGGTGGTCGATGACGCGCACCTGCTGGATGAGCAATCAGCGCTGGTGATCCACCAGGTGGTGCGCCAGCGGCGGGCGACCGTTTTGCTCGCTGTGCGTCATGGGGAGACGCCACCGGATGCGGTATCGGGACTGTGGAAAGACCAGCTGCTGGAGCGGCTGGATCTGCAACCACTCTCACCGGAAGTGACCGAGCAACTGGCCGCCGCGGTGCTGGGTGGGCAGATCGAATCATCGACTGCGACCCAGTTGTGGCGTTACACCCGCGGCAACGTGCTGTATCTGCGGCATCTGCTCGACGGCGAACGCGCAAACGAGCGGCTGACCCTGAGATCGGGGATATGGGTGTGGGATGGCCGACCGCAGGTGTCGGCGCCGCTGGCCGAGCTGGTGCAAGCCAGCATCGCCCGACAACCCGAGTCCGTCTTGGCCGTAGTCGACGTGCTGGCGGTGGCCGACCGCTGCGTGCGTGCGTGCTCACCGATCCGCCGCTGTCGAGGCGGCCGACGGCGGTCGCCTCCGACCTGGACGCCGATCCGGCGCTGGCGCGGCTGACCCGCTGATCCGACGCGCCCGCACGGCTGCGGGCACTGCGCGGTCGCGTCGCGACCGCGCTCTGGTGCCGCAACCAGTCTCATTCAAACCGTGCGTCGCGCGGTGCTGATGTCGAGTCGGACGCCGAACGCCGAAATGTGCGGCAGCGAAGCGCTGAAGCTGGCCGATCCGATCACCGCGGAATGGCTGGCGCGCCGCGCGGTCGAGCGGCGGCGCGCCGCACTGTTTTGCATGCGAGCACGTTGGTCAGCTGCGCCCGCTACGGCGGTGACGCCGCGCTGCGCCGCGCTGCCGACTCCGAGCGTGAACGGGTGCTGCTGACACTGAACCGCGCGGTGATCCTGACCGACAAAGACGGTTCAGCCGCGGCACGTGAGCTGGCCGCGATCGAATCTGCCGCCACCGCTTGCGGGCTGCGCCGTCCCTATGACGCAGTCGCTGGATGGGTTGCCAACTTACATACTCAGCTCATTGCGGGAGCCGAAGCTGCCACCGCCGCGTTGGCCGGGGACGGTTGGTTCAATGAATTCTTCGAAATAATCGCGCTCGCCGCGCTCGTATGTGCCAACGCGGCTTTGGGCCGCTGTGAGGAGATGACCGCCCCGGCAGAGCGCTGCGCCCTCGCACAGATGTGATGGCCGGCCATGTTCACATTCATCATCGGGACCTATCATCTCGACGGTTACCACGCCGCTGGCTACCGAGGCGGCGACCGACGTGGCCGAGCGTCCCTGGCGATTTCCCACGCTCGCCTACCGAGCCATCTGCTCGGCACTGGCCGCCTCGGCCGGCGACCTGACCGCCGCGGCACGATGCCGTGAAGCACTCGCTATCCATCACCGTCAACGGGTCACTGTTGACTACGCGGCTGGTGACGCTGACGTGGCCACCGCCACCGCGATGACGGGCGACGCCGGGACGGCCGAGACGCGCTGACTACGAACCGCTCGACGAAACCCCGGCGGAGTCCGCCGCCCGCCTGCTCGCGCGCCTGGGCCAGCGCCGCCGCGCATCGCCAGCCACCCTGCAGCCGAGACCGCCGCGCAGACCGCCAGTACGCCCGCGAGCATCGCACGCCGCCACCCAATTCGGTGACCCCGCCCACGCCGAACGCTCACCGGCACCGTCGTGCAGGACCACGCGTGACCGCAGCCGCCGACCACGGCCTACGAGATGGCGACCCCGCCGGGCTAGCGGAGGCTGCGACTGTATGAGGAGTTCGGCGACCGGATAGCGGCCGCCGACGCCGCATCCGCGACCCTGCCGCCGCAGCGATACCGCGGCGCCGCGCTCCACCGCCACCGCCGCCGCCGCCGCACGGCCATACCCGCGCTGCGCGCCACCACCGACCCGCTGACCGCGCGGCAGCGCAGTGTGCCCTCGTCGCCGCCGGGCTGACCAACCGGCATGACCGGCTCGTCGTCCATCCGCACCGTCGAGCCTGTTCCGCGCTCCCAAGACCGGTATCAACGCTCGGGAAGGGCTCGCCGCCACCTCGACGTCGGCCGTCCCGAGCGCCCAAATCGGGTTTAGGCTCCGATCCTGCACCCCGAATGGCCTTGGTGTGGGGCCGGATTCGCCGCGAATTCTGTGGTGGCGCCGGAATTCCTGCGCCACAGGCCATCCGAAGAGTTGGGGCTGCGTGTATGAGTCCAGTGCTCCATAGCCGCAGGTCAATCGCTCAACACCGCAACCTATATCCGAACTCCGCACCAACCCCGCAAGCTAGCCCGAACACCGCCTACCTCCGAACAGGACATCCGCAACCGCCCACGAGCTACGCGCCGCCAACCATCCATCTCCCGCACGCTGTGCATTCTTGGAGCCTGCGGCGATGTCCTGCTGCGTACCGTGGGGTTTGTGATGACGCTGCACAAGCTTTCAGCGGGCGACGGGTACCTCTACTACGCGAGGTGCATCGCCGTGTGCGACGGCGATGATCGAGGCCGCACCAGCCTGGATGACTACTACCTGGCGAAGGGTGAGATGCCGGGCCGGTGGCTCGGTTCTGGGCTCGTAGCGTTCGCCGATATCGACGAAGGCGACCCGGTGCTCGAGCCGCAGATGGCGGCGCTGTACGGCCAGGGTATGCATCCGGATGCCGAAGCGATCACCGCGCGCATGCGGGCAGAGGGTGCCTCGCCGAAGGCGATATCGCGCGCGGTGCGGGCGGCCGTATCGGTACAGCCTGCCGGACGCGCTATCTGCAGGAGCGCTCGAAAGCCTACGCCGAGTGGAACGAAGACCACGGCTTCGAACCGCGGGCGGCTGTGCCGGAGGAGGTGCGGCGGCGGATCCGGCGAGGTGGCCAAGCGGATGTTCGAGGAAGACTTCGGCCGGCCTCCGAAGTCGGATCGGGAGCTGACGTGGTGGGTGGCGCGGAACTCGCAGCCGCCGAAAGCGGCGTTGAGTGCGTACGACCTGACGTTCTCGCCCTGCAAGTCGGTCAGTTCGTTGTGGGCGTTGGCGCCACGCGAAATCGCCGAGAAGATCGAGGCCGCCAACGAGGCCGCGGTCGCCGATGTGCTGGCCTTCCTCGATGAGAACACCTACACCCGGTTGGGCACCAACGGCGTGCGCCAGGTCGACACCGAAGGCCTGATCGCGGCCGCCTATACGCACCGCGACTCCCGTGCTGGTGATCCTGATCTGCATATCCATCTGGTCATCTCGAACAAGGTGCGGACCCTCGATGGGAAGTGGCGGGCATTGGATGGGCGGCTGATCCACCAGCTGCGCGGGGCCGCCTCCGAGATCTACGACGCCCGCCTCGAACATCATCTCGAGGCAGCGCTCGGCATCGAGTTCGCCGACCGGGCGGGCCGGGGCCCCGAGCTGCAGCCCATCCGCGAAATCGTCGGGATGCGCACCGAATTGAATGTGATGTGGTCGAAGCGCTCGGCGATGATCGAATCCAAACTGGCCGAGCTGACCGCCGATTTCCAGAACTGGCATGGCCGTGAACCGACGCCCGGCGAAGCGGTCGAATTGGCACAGACGGCGACCATCAAGACCCGCGCACCGAAGCACCGTCCACGCTCGCACGCCGAGCAGCGTGAGGCCTGGTGGGCCGAGGCCGTGCAGCTGCTCGGCGGCGACCAGGCCGTGGAGGCGATGCTCGCCGATGTGCTGGGGCGCGGAGTCCTGGTGCGCGAGCAGGAATTCGATGACGCATGGATCGCCGAGACCGCACGACGGGTGGTCGACAAGGTTGCCACGCGACGTGCCACCTGGCGGATCCACCATGTGCGCATCGAGGTCCAGCGGCAGCTGCGCGGCGAGGTCGGTCGTGATCAATGGCGGCAGGTCAGCAATCAGGTGGTCCAGGCAGCGATGTCACCGCCGATCTCGATCCCGCGCGGCATGCCCGACAACCTCGTGGTGCCGGACGCGTTGCGACGTCGGGACGGAACCAGCCAGTTCGTCGTGGCCGGATCCGCGACGTTCACCTCACCGCAGGTTCTCGCCGCCGAGCGTCGGCTGATCGATGCGAGTCTGCTCCGTGGGGGACGCACCATATCGGCGGCCGCGGTGGATGTGGCGATCGTGGAATTTGCCGCCAACAACCGTGGCCGCCAACTGAATCCGGAACAGCATGCGCTGGTGGAAGCTTTCGCCACGTCGGGGATGCGGTTGCAGTTGGGGATCGCTCCGGCCGGGACGGGCAAGACCACGGCGATGCAGGTGTTGGTGCGGGCCTGGTCCGCCGAGGGTGGCACGGTGATCGGGCTCGCACCGACCGCGTCCGCGGCGGCGGTGCTCGAGGGCGAGGCCGGGGTGAGAGCCGGGACGATCGACATGCTGGTCAACGTCGCGGAGCGCGTGGAGGCCGGCACTTTGGATGCCGCAGATGCTCCGGAGTGGATGCGCGATATTGACGCGGAAACGCTGGTCATCGTCGACGAGGCGGCAAAGGCGGCTACGACGAATCTGGATGCCGCCGTGCGGTTTCTGCTGGATCGCGGCGCGAGTGTGCGACTGATCGGCGACGATCAGCAGCTCGCGGCGGTGGCAGCTGGTGGGATCGTCCGCGATATCGCCTATGAGGCTGGATCCTTGACGTTGTCGCGGGTGATGCGGTTCACTGATCCTGGTGAACGTGCCGCGTCTTTGGCGGTGCGGCAGGGTGATCCGGCCGCGTTGGCGTTCTACGCCGATCATGACCGCATCCACACCGGTGCCATCGGCGCGGTGACCGAGCAGGCGTTCGCGGCGTGGGCGGCCGACACTGCCGCGGGCATGGATTCGATCCTGCTCGCCCCCACTCGTGCGATGGTGGCCCAGCTGAACGCCCGCGCCCGGGCGGCCCGGCTGGCCGGTGATCCGAAGGCAAGCGGCCGCGCGGAGGTGCGGCTCGGGGACGGCCTGGCCGCCAGCGTCGGCGACATGATCGCCACCCGGAAAAATAACTATCAGCTGCGGATATCCGACACCGATCATGTGCGAAACGGATATTGGTGGCGGGTCCGCACCGTGTACCCGGACGGGCGGATCACCGTCGCGCACACCGGATCCGGGCGACTGGTGACGCTGCCCGCCGACTACGTCGCCGAACACACCGCCCTCGGCTACGCGACCACGATCGACACCAGCCAGGGTTTGACCGTCGACACATGCCACGGCGTGCTGACAGGGCGGGAAACCCGAAATCAGCTGTACGTCATGCTGACTCGCGGGCGCAGCGCCAACCACGCCTACGTCGCCACGGCGCTGCCCGACACCGAGCCCGCGCCGTTCACGATCGAGGCGCGGATGCCGCCGACCTACCTCGATGTGCTGACCGGGGTGCTAGGCCGCGATGGCGCGCAGCTTTCTGCGACCAGCGCCGACCGCGCGGCCGCCGATCCACGCACTCGCCTGCGGCATTCGGCCACTGCCTACGCCGATGCGATCGCTGCGGCCACTGAATATCGCGCGGGCGTGGAGCTGCTGGACGATATCGACGGCGCCGCCGAGCGCCTGGTGCCCGGTCTGACCGATGAACCGGCCTATCCGACACTGCGGCAACGCCTTTCGTTGCGCGCGGCGCAGGGAGGTGATCCGGTCGCGATCCTCACCGCCGCGGTGAACCGAGGCGAGCTCGACAGTGCCCTGGACCGTGCCGCGGTGCTGGACTGGCGCATCGCCCCGACCGGTGATCATGCGCGTGAGAGTGGTCCGCTGCCGTGGCTGCCCGCCATACCGGCGAGGCTGCGGGGGGATCCGGAGTTCGGGCAGCATCTGCGGGAACGGGAGCAGCAGGTGCGTGGGCTGGCCGCCGAGGTCGCTGCGGCCGCGCGGGCCTGGGATGTCGCGTCGGCGCCGATGTGGGCGCGGTCGCTGATCGGCTCCGACCCGGAATTGCTCGGCGATCTCGCGGTGTGGCGGGCCGCCCAGGGTGTCGCCGATATCGACCGACGCCGCACCGGACCTCATGCTCGCAGTGCGGCCGAACGCCGCACGCAGCGCAAGCTGGAGCGCAGGGCCGCGCGTGTGCTCGGCGACCAGGCCGTCGATGTTCGCCGCTGGTCTGCGCTGGCGACCTCGTTGGATCCGCGGATCCTCGATGATCCGTTCTGGCCGGCACTCGCGACGGAGTGGTCTCGGGTGTCGGCGACCGGCCTCGATGTGGAGGTGGCTGCGCGAGCTGCGTTCGAGCCGATGCCGCTGCCAGCTGAGCAACCGGCGGCCGCGCTGCGGTGGCGGATGGCCCGTGATCTGGACGAACAGCGTGGCGAGGATGCCGAGAAGTTCGCCCGCGTCGTGGATGCGCTGCGCCGCGATGCGCTGCGGCGGATGTCGGATGCCCAGCTGGCCGACGATATCTCCAGCTTGCGCAACATGATCTGGACCGACCAACTCCCCGTTGACACTGAGCATCGCGACCCTGTCGGCGACGTCCAAGATCGCCATCATGAGCTCGATAACCAGGCCACCACGATCCACGCCGTGCACAATGCTGAGCAGAAAGTCGGCAAGGCCGAGCGGGAGCTGCGCAAGCGGGGGAACAAGCTGGCCGAGATTGAGCATGAGTTGGCGGCCACGAATTGGTGGCAGCATCGCGGGCGCGATGAAATCAAAGGCCGCATCGCTACCTGGAAGACCAAAGTCGAAGAGGCCGAAGAGGCCGTTGCCGCCGCCGAGCGGGACCTCGAGGACGCCGAGCGGGCGGTCACCGTGCCGAAAGCGGCGTGGACATCGACTTTGCAGCAGGCCCAAAACACGGGGCGGCGCGACGCCGAGCTCGCCAATGCCCGCGAGACCGAGCGCCTGGACGACGAAGGCCGACGACGCTCGGCGAAGATCCTGGAAGACAACACCGAGCTGCTCGATGCCGCTGTCGCCGAACAGCAGCGCCGTGATGACCTGACCGATCCGGAGCGGGACCTTGAGGACCGAGCCCGGACCGAACTCGATGAACAAGCAGAGCATGCGGTCGCGGTCTCGACATCCGCTGCAGGCGTGCAGGTCCGCGAGGCCCGAAACCGGACCTGGGCTCCGCCTACCGACCAGGAGATGCCGGCGCCGGACTTCGGTCCGGAGCTCAGCGGCGAGGATGGCCTGGGCGTGTAGAGGACGGGTGAGTTGACACCGTCGAGGTCAAGAAGGCGAAAAGGGCGGCGTACCTCCGGAATTTGAACTTTTTTTGAACTTCGGCAGGCGCTGGATGTAGTCGACTGGATGCTGCCCGCCCGGCGTCGGCACCGCGGGCATTGACGTGTCGTCAGTGTCCGGGTGCGTTTCTATGCTCCAATCACGCAACTTCGCCAAGGACAGAAGGGGAGCACAAAGAGAGCATATTCAAACGCGTTGGGCCTCATAGGCTTCCAGTGTTTGGCGCTGCCCCCACCCGACCAGGGGTGGGGGTCAGCTGTGAAAAACCCCGCCACCAACTGCATGAATGAGAACGGAGCTCAATGAGTAGGGTAACCATCCCACCCGACGAACAGCAGAACCATCCGCCGGCCAATCCGCACCCACCTGGGACGCATCCATTGGTGAGCTTGGCGGCCGCGATGGTCGCGGCGACACCGGTGGGTCTGCTCACGGACTGGTCGAGCGCGGTGCCGGTCTTCCTGACCGTGTTCACCGGACTGCTCGGCATACGCCAGGTGTGCCGACGCGAATAGCCCACGCTCTGGGCTTCATCGTCGGTGGTCGCACTGCGTCCCCGGGCACCCCCAGTGGCGCAGTGCGACCGCGCAGTCAGGTCCGAATGAGTCCTAACCCCCGCTGCGGCGTCGGCACGCGCCGCAGCGGCAGCGGGGATTTCGCGAGGCTCGCTACCTCGTCCAGTCCTCGTCGGGTAGGTCATAATATCCGGCTCTGGAAGCCATAGCCCTGGTTGATGTTGATGTCCGGCGGATAGTTGCTCTCCGCCTCGGTCAGCTCGTACCCCGCGTTCCGGTATTCGGTGTAGTCGGCAGGCACGTCATAGGCAATTCCGCGGTACCCGGTATTCGGCAGCGGCGGCGGAATGGGGCGCTTGTTGGACGGCGCGTCTGGTCCCCAGTCCAAGGTTGTTGTTGGCGAGAGGCCTGAATCCAATCGCAGGATGCCGTTCTTCTCGGCCCATCCAGGAATCTCGAGCGCGGCGGCTTCTCCGGGTGTTCGACGCGGCAATGCTGGGTTGGCTGGCTGTGTGGGCGCCGGACCTACAGCGGCGCGCGCAGCCCGTGCCAGGGCGGTTGGGGTGACATATCGGTCGATGGGATTCTTGGCCATGCCGCAGCTGAGGACCGCAGCCAGGGCGGATCTCAGCCAGGGTTGCACGTTGCTCAGTGGCAGCGGCTTCTTGTTTTCGCCGGACGGCTCAGCGCCGGTGAGGCAGGCGTACAGGACGCACGCCAGCGAATAGACATCTGTCGCGGGGGTGGCTTGTCCATTGCCGTGGAGCGTTTCCGGCGCGGTATAGGCGTCGGGGTCCAGTTGGTAGGCGCTCATTGCGATTTCGTCCAAGTTCGGGGCGGTGCCGAAGTCGACGAGGCTGGCGAATCCAGCGTGGGTGAGCAGGATGTTGGATGGCTTGACATTGCCGTGGGCAAGCCCGCTGTCGTGGGCGGCATCCAACGCCGAAGCGATCTGTTCGACGATGTCTACTGCGTCGTGCGGGGCGAGTGACCCATGGCTGAGCTTGCGCTGCAGATCGGTGCCGGTGCCCAGCCCCATGTCGATGAAGGGGACTTCGTCGATGACACCCCAGTTGTGAATCGGGATGATGTGCGGTTCCCACAGCTCCGCGGCGGCGCGCGTATCTTCTTGCAGGCGAGCGATGTAGTGGTGGTTGTTCGCGAGTTTGCCGCTGATCAGTTTGAGGGCGACGACCCGATAGCGGTTTTCGTCGTAGGCTTCGTAGACTTCGCCGTGTTTGCCTTTGCCCAGCAGCGCCTGCAGACGGTAGGGGCCGAGCTGGGTTCCTGTGCGTGCGCCGCCTGGTTCACGTCCAGAGGCTTGCTCACGTTCGCGCCGAATACGGGCGATGATCTCGTACGCGGGCACTGATTGCCGCTCCATGGTGATGACCGATGCGCGGCTATCTCGTCCGAGGCCGCCGAAGCTGGTGTCCGGTGTAAGGCCCAGCAGGTCCTCAAAGGTGTGCGCCCACGGGGCGCGGCGAGGCAGCGGCGGCAATTCCGAGGTTCGGCGGCGGCGGGCACCGATATTCACGAGGTTCGCTGTGTCACGGCGGCGGTTTCGCCGAGCGCGGCCCCAACCTGGCTGGCGCCTCGATGCTTTGCGACTTCTCCTGTGCCGTTTGCCGGTTGGTGGGCGTTGCGCGCCGGGGGGCGACATGTCCGCTGGAGGTGTTGGAGTGGTGATGTTGTCGTGGGTGAGCGGGGTGTTCTTCTGGATGGAATTGTCGATGGCGGTGAGCGGGTCGCGGGCCTCGATCAGCGGTGCGACGATCTTGCCGAGAAGGTGCATGATCGCAGCAGCGGTCAACCCTCCAGCGACCGCTGCAGGTGCGAGTGGCAGTCGGTGCACCCCGATGCCGGCGCTGGTACCCGCCCCGAAGATCAGGCCGAGCGCGGCCAGCGCGGGGGCATGAGCGAGGACTCGGCGCAGTTCGCCGAGATCGATCGATGCGAACCACAACGCGGTCACCGCCCATGTCATCGCCGCGGTGGCGGTGCCTGCGACGACAGGGGTCGGGCTGTAGAAGCCCACAGCGGTACCTGCGGTCAGCGAGATCACCGGCATGGCGGCCAGCGCGGACCAGGACCGCAGCCGAGACCACGCCAAGCGCCGCTCGTCGTAGCCGATGCGGCGCAGGACACCGAGAACCATCCAGAGCAGGACAACAGCGCATAGGGTCGTCTGGCTCAATGGTGCCTGCCAGGCGGCGGCATAGGCGCGCGTGAGATGAGACGGTGCCGCGACGAGATCGATCATCAGGGAAACGGTGACTGCGGTAGCCAGCACCATCACGATCGAACTCAACTGCCGCGGCCGCCGCGGCTTCTGCTTCAGCGAGCTCGCTGGATCGGAGGCGATGTTGTAGATGATGTGGACATCACGCACGCTGCCGCCGATCGTCACTGGACGCTGGCCAGCGGGGTCGTCGAGCAGCCGGTCCTGCATCTGCGGTGTGGGGTCCTCCGCTGTCACTGCGGAGGATTTGGGCTGCACCGCGGCTCCGCCTGCACCTCCGAGCCGCGCCCAGTTGCGCATGACCTGATCTATTTCCTCAGGGGTGAGCTTGCAGCCGCGGCAGAACTTTTCGAGCTGCTCGGCCTTGCGAGGCAGGGAATGGTTGGTGGAGGACGCGAAATGGTATGCGGTAGAGCGCGGAAGCTCTGCGTATTTCGAGATCTGTCCTGGGTTGCGGCCGGAGGCCTGCTGCAGACGCCGGAGCATCTCCATGAAGTCGGCCGCATTGCACTTATCGACGATCAGCGAGGCGGTATCGCCAACCTGCGCGCTCACGGTGCGGCTCACCTGGCACTATGTCCGTCATCGGGCGCGGCGGGCACACCAAAGCACCACCGGCGGCCGCGCGCACCGATCCCGGTGTCACTCGTCCGACCAGATGTATACGTGGCCTCAATAACCAGAGGTAGCAAGGGGGTGCGCACGGTTCCTCCTTCGAGGTTCGGCACGGAGGCCCCTTGCGCAGCAAAGTGTTTCACCCTCATCGACTTGGAGCGTGCTCGCGAGTACTCGCGACCAGGTCGAGCGCGGCGAATCTCCCATGCGCCGCGGACTCCACGCAAATTTGGCGGGTGCAGCCTGATTCGAACTGTGGTGCTCGGTATTTCGGTCTCGTACGCACGTGTACAGGAGCTGGCGGATCCCATGAACGGCGCACTGCCGTCAACTCTCGGTTGAGGGCGCAACGATTCTATGTGGCGTAACCAGTGCAGTTGATCTCCAGGAACCCCACAAATGGGATCTCCCATCCAAGGCGACCATGTGTCCAACCGGACACAGACGTGAGCTGGGCGTTGAACACCTTCGGACCACCCAGACACTGACGCGGGTGGACGAAGGATTTTGTCCAACAACGTGTTCAATGCTCGTGGTTCTGGGCACAGTTTCGTTCGGACCAACCTTGGTGACCTCGGTAGTCACGTGATCTGGCCTATTCAACGCCCAGCTGAACATGTTCTAGATACGTAGGACCAGATATGGTTCTTCCCGCAGCAACTTCCGGGGCGAACCCACACCTTCACCCGGTCGCGGCTGCGTTTCCCCTTTCACTCATACGCAAATTTGGGTGCAGTCTGAGGCAACAGGGGCGGTGGGTCATTGTCTGGCGGCGATGCCCACCAAAGATGTTGGCGTGAAAGCGAACAACCGCGCGGGGTCCGGCCGCACCATCTGCCGGACCTCGCCGCGCGGCGCGCGCCTACCGCGGATCCCGAGGGTCCAGCAGCACAGTCAATGCATCGCGCATCCGGCGAACGCCAGATCCGCCCGCTCGGCGGTCCAGGACCACTCCGCCGTTGAGCGCCAACGCGATCACCACCGTGCACCAGGTGCCCTGCTGTGGATCCACCGCGCCGAGACCGATCAGCACACCGGCGAAGATCAGGCACACCGACGTTAGACCGAGCATCAGCACCACTGTCTGCCAGGTCAGCGGCCGAACCGCAATGTCGGGCGCATCGCTGTTCGGCGCGACCGCCTCGGGATTGCCCGCTGATCGGACTTCCGCATCGGCGCGGCCTGGCTGCGAATCGGCGAGCGGATGCGCGCTCGAGGCAGGGGTATCTGCCATTTGGTCCACGAGGTTCCTTCCCGGATGTTCATCGGTCATAGGTGCCGATGGCACCTATGACCGATCGCAATGGATGTGGTTCGAGCACAAAGGGACTCGAAGACCAGGACCCCACGCATCGGCAGTGCGCGAGGCCTGGCCACCCCCGCGACACGAAGCCGCAGGCGCAACCACGAGCCAAGCAGCCCAGGCAAGGGCCGGTAAATAGTCGGGAACCAAAAACCGTCCGATAGCAACACAGTCCAAGAATCACGTTGCGATAACACCGAATTCGAGGCCGCCGCATCGGGTCCAACTCCATTGCCCGACTCGCGAAAGATAGATATCCAACACTCAATCCACGGAGATTGAAGGCCACGACCAGCGGTGATGCACGTTGGAAGTGTTTGACGTCCAACACAGTTTGTTGAACCCGACCACCCGTGGTTTATTAAGTCCCGCAGTAGCGGTTTCCTGGTAGCGGGACGCTCTGCCCCCGGACTCACGCAGAGCGTGATGTGGTTCGAGCATCGGGGTGAACCGGTGGGCGCCGTCGGCAGCGGAGCCCACCACCTCCGGCCAACGGCGGCTAGGACTTACAAGGGGTTCAGGGTTCGAGTCCACCGACGGGGTGTCGGATGCGCGGTCGGTGTCGCGCGAGGCCGAATCTCAACGGAGGTGTCGGCGACTCGTCGTAAGCTCGGCGGCCATGTCGACCAGAAAAAGCCGCGGGAACAAGCCGTACAAGAAACAGCAGATCCGGCGATATCGGCCGCCGCTAGGTCTTGAGTACAACGAGTTCGTTGGTGAGCTGGGACCCACTAACGGAGATACCGCTGCCGAGCTTTACGTGAGGTACGGCGTCCGGAATGACCAGTACGTGGACTGGTCGATCGAATTGAATGCCCGGCAAGGGAATCTCGTCGACTACCTGGCCTCGGGCAGACCGCTCCCCCGCCGACCTATGGCGAGAGTGCAAGTGGCGGACTCTGAGATACGACACGTCACCTTCGATCCACGAGACCCCCGACGTCGTCCTGTTGTCGAGAAAGTCATCCCGCTGCAGGCCGGAGACGACGGCGTCGTCGACGAGCACTACAGCCGCTATATGGCCTCGCTTGAGCGTGCATGGACGGCCGACCATGGCGAAGACCCGCACACCACGGCCACGTTCGGCTTCGCCAACTGGAATCGCGATCCCGATTTCCGCAACAATCGCTACCCCTGGCTACACAACACCCTCGTGGCGCTCGACTCCGATGTCGCCGAGGAGATCGTGATCGAACGGGGCGGGGCGTACTTCAACGAGAAGGACCGGACCGCGGCGGTGTGGATGCCCGCTATCGAGCGGATGAAGTTCTTTAAGGCCAACCAAGGCGAGACACCCAACGACCATGAGCCGGACGAGGAGTCGACGCAGCGACAGCCCGCACTCCAGTCGACCATGGGGATGATTGCCGCAGTGGTCAACCGCAGCGAGGACTGGCTGGACGATTTCCTTCGAGAGCAGGGCAGTGACTAGCGGGCTGACGGGACCATTTCATCGTGCGACTGCCGAACGTGATGCCTTCGGCCTCGGCGTATAGTTCCGCGACGTCTCCGTTGTAGGCGACGCCCCCGCTAGCACGGGGTCTGTGCTCGGAATAGACGCTCGGACAGACGTTCCCGGGATGATCTGGAAACCGCCGGCGACTTGACGCCACTGCCTGGGCACGTGCTCGGACATCGACGATCCCCCGTACCGGACTATTCGCTGGTCAGGACGAATTCGGTTGTACTGCAAGCGCTATCGCGTGTCGGTGCGATTCTGCTGATGCCAGTCGGATGCGGCCTGGTCGGTCATGCCGAGGGCGTCACCGATTTCGGTCCAGCTCCTCCCGTCGAAGCGTGCATCTTCCATGACGCTCAAGCGGTAATCCATGAGCAGTTCGACCAGTCGGGCGTTGGCTGCCAACGCTTGGATAGGAGTGACCGCGGCGTATTTTTCCTTCTCGGTGATTCGACGGCGGCGAAACTCGTTGACGGAGGGGACGCCTTCCTGCGAGTCCGAACTCTCGACGTCGGGGAGTGGAGGGCCTTCCCCGTAGTAGTGGTAGGTGCACCAGACAGCCGTGAGTTCTTGTTCCCACCCTTCGGCGATCATGCCGTCGACGTCCGCGCCATTGGGCAGATAGCCGTCGTCGGTGAGCTCGAGTTTCTCGTCAGGGTCGTACGTCACGCGGCAAGGGTACGGGCCGGTTCGGTGGAATTTCCGGGAATGGATGTTCGAATTCTAGCCGCCGACAAGGGGGCAAAGTGGCGGTAATCCCCCAGTCAGGCACGGCTTTCGACCAGACGGCACGCCTCACACCAGTACGCGGAGTTGTCCCAGTGTGTACCGTCGGGCCCGGCGGTGCGCCAGTGGGTGATCTGGCCGCCGCGGTGGAAGATGGGCTGCACTGTCGCGACGAGCGGGCCGGGCAGCTTCGGGTCACCGGGCGACCACGGCACACTGCGGCAGATCCGCAGCAGTCCCTGGTCAGCGTCGGTCCACACAATCAACTCTCCGAGTTCGCCGAACCCCGGGCGGTCACCCCGCACGGCGTACATGAAGTTCGGCGCACCCGCGATGCGGTCCGCGGGATCGACCAGCAGCCACGCCTCAGCCAGCGGGCGCGACCGTTCCAGCGACCTCGCCAGCCCGGGACCACCACACCGGGACAACGGTTCGGCGGCGGGGTAGTCCGGGTTCACGGTGAAGTGCCAGCGTTCTTCGCCTTCGGGCTTCACGATCGTGTACACGCGACCGCGGTAAGCGCACGCGTGCCCATCAAGCATCTTGTGCCACTTGAGAACTCGACCGAACCAGGGTGCCGTCTTCGTGGTCATGGGTTGAGTATCCGCCGGTGCACCGACAGAAAACCGTTTCAGAGACACCCTGACAGACAATGCGGAACACACGGCCGGGCAACGTAATTCGCCGCATACACGACGCGGCTTCCCGCACGATGGGAGGGTGACAACCGAACAGAATCCCGCGCCCACCTCTCTCATGGGGCCGGTTCGATACGACCTGCACGTGTTTGTTCCTGCGGATGGAGAGCGCGACGACGGTGTCGACTTCACCGTCAACGCGCTGTCGCTACCTCGCGTCGGCGACGAACTCACCTTCGAAAGCGACGATTCCGTACTGGTGGTCAAGGTGATGCACGTGAATCACTGGTTCTTCTCGACGAGGAACGAGCCACCCCGGCGCACGATCAGCGTGACCGCCCACTCGTACCCCAAATTCGACGATCTTGTCAGAAGGCTGCGGAAAGACACCGAAATCGACCAATGGATCTCTTCGTTCACGATGCTCGAAAGATAGGTCTGATCCGAACGTCTGACGGATGGGCCGTTCAGGCGAACCGGTCCCGAAGACGTTGCCGGTAGGCACGTTGTCGGCAGGCGTTGGTGCAGTGCCGTCGCGGGCGGCCTATCCCGTCGAGGCCGTAGACGCGCCCGGTCGGCATTTCACACGGGCACGCTGCACAGGCCTTGAAGCCGAGTGGCTCGGTGTAGCCGTGCCAGTCGCACCAGATCAATCCGTCCGACTTGTGTTTGGCACCTATGCCGAGACGGATCTGCGCCAGCTTGCGCGCCACTTCCATACGTGCGGGCCCGACAGGGCCAGTGAATTCCAGACGGTCAGCCACCGTTTTGAGCCAATCGAGCGCGACCTCGCCGCCGACGAGATCACTGTGAGCCAGGCCGTCAATCAAACAGCTCAGCTGTTCGATGGTCGGCGGCTCGACGCCCTCGCTCCACTTCACGCTGCTGATCGCCTCGGTGGCTGCTGCGCGGAACTCGATGATGTCGACGTTGTCGGCGGCTCGCTCCTCGATTCGGTCGCGGCGGACAGGACGGCGAGTCACAATGCCTCCTCGGGCCGGTCCGTCTCCTCAACAGGCGCGGTCGCCTTGTCGTCGCCGCCATGAATCACCGGGCCTCCGGAGCTTCTGCGGAACCCGAAAGCTTGAGCAAAGGACGCGAAGACCGCAGGGATATCCTGCTTCTCCGCCCGTAGCAGGGCAACAGCGGTTATCCCGACCACGGCGAGGACGAGGATCAGCAACGGCCACAGCCCCGCCGCCAGGAGCGACGAGACGACCGAGATATGGGTGGACAAGGCACCTCCGTACACGAAAAAAGCCCTCGGCGTAGCGCCGAGGGCTTGGTGGGTGAATCTTGGTGTGCTGAAACGAAAAAAGTCCCGGTCAGGTGACCGAGACTCCCGGGGCACAACTATGCCCAGCGAGATCAATATAGCGCATTGGGAACACAAGTCCCGACAGCGGCTGCAGGAACGAGAATGCGCAGGTCAATCGGCAGGCGTGCAGGTGCAACTTGACACACATAACTTTCGTAACGCCCCGCCGATGCCTGAGCAAACCACGAAGGGCGCCCGGCATTTCCGGGCGCCCTTCGTTCTATAGCTGGATCAGGACCTGGAGCTTCGGTAGGCAACGAACAAGCCCAGCACTGCGATCAGCACGGTCACAGCGGCCTCCCAGCCGACCAAGATGCCCGCCGTAGACGCAAGGAGGACGGCGAGAAGTAGCGCCAGCAATGGATGAACGCTATCTCTCTCCGGCGGATCCGGGGGGCTAGAGGGGTATGCCTGTTCGTCAGGCGGCGTTACGCTCACAAGCGCTCCTATGTACTGGTTTCGCGATCGGACATTTGGACGTACAGCTGCCTCCGCCTGCTGGAACAGGCGGGGGCAGCACCCTTTTGAGCGGGATACCTGCCAGTCTTGCCCACCACCGCCGAGCATGTCTATGTGCTACGCCAAAGTTTATGAGCTTAGCAAACGTCCAGCAAATCAAGGGGATTGGGTTAGCAAACACCAGGTCAGGGGCGGATTGTCGATAAGCGCTTTCAACAAATGCCCCTGACCTGCAACGACTACCGGCTTTCCCAGACGCGAATCGAGCACACGCAGCGCTCGATTCGAGGGTTCCGCCTGGTACATATAGGCGCGCCTGTTGCACCGTCATCTTCCATAGCATTTAGACATCGCCAACCCCCGCCGGTAGCTGTTGAGAATTGATCGGTTCTTCGACACTCGAACGTGCTGCTCAGCATCGGAGTGAACGGAGTGCTCGGTGGCAGGACATCGCGTCGAGCAGAATTGAGCAATGTCCGGGCGGGTGAGCGCCATTGGCGCGCAGGCACGTTCAACCACGACCGCGTTGCGCACGTGGTTGATTAAAGACTCCCGCTCGTCGCTCAGGCGCCGCACGGGACGGATCCAGTTGCTGCCCGCGGTCCTACTCGCTCTCGCTGCGGGCCTGGGTGTGGCCGTCGCCGCCTACGGGTTCCTTCGGTGGATTACACCCGTCGACGTGAGCAAGACCGCGGCCGAGATCGACGTCACCCGTATCGCGTTGACCGTCGTCGCCGGCGTGGGCGGCGTCGTCGCGCTGGTCATCGCCTACCGCCGCCAGCGCGACCTCGAGCAGAGTCGGTTCGTCGAACGCTTCGGCGCTGCGGCCGCCCAACTCGGTGCCACCGATGTCGCGGTCCGTATCGCAGGGGTCTATGCCATGGCCGGCGTCGCCGACGAATCCGAAGGCCTGCGCCGCCAGCAATGCATCGACGTGCTGTGCGGATACCTCCGTCTGCCCTACGATACCGAGCACGGTGCTAGCGGGCGCACCAAATTCGTGGTCAAAGCCCCCCGGATCGACCATGGGCGAGTTCGCGGCGAGACAGAAGAGCACATCGAGTACCGGCAGAACGACCGGGAAGTCCGCGCGACCATCCTCCGTGTCATTGCCAACCGCCTCCGCCCACCCACCGAATACAGCTGGTCAACAAGCGATTTCGACTTCCGCAATGCCTACCTGGAAGGTGCCGATTTCAGCAATGCGACGTTTGCGGGTTCTGCCGAGTTCAGCCGCGCGACCTTCGCCAGCATCGCCGAGTTCGGAGACACGACCTTCACCCGCAAAGCCCAGTTCGGCGGTGCGACCTTCACTGGCGGTGCCTGGTTCCAGAATGCGACCTTCACCGGCGGTGCCTGGTTCCACGACGCGACCTTCACCGGCGACGTTCAGTTCGGAGAGGCGACCTTCACCCGCACCGCCGAGTTCGGAGACGCTACCTTTACCGGCAAAATCTGGTTCCACTATGTGACCTTCGCTCACAGCGCCTGGTTCAACGGTGCGACCTTCACCTGCGACGTCTCGTTCAAAGGTTCGGCCTTCACCGGCGACGTCTCGTTCCACCATGCGACCTTCACCAGCGATGCCAGGTTCATGAAGGTGAGCTTCGGTAGCGGGACTGTTTCATTCGTTGCCCCAAAACAATGGGGGCCGCCAGCACCGGTATTCGACTGGGATCAGGACCTCAGCCAGAAGCCCGCCAATGTCGAGCCGCAGGATTGGCCACCGACCGTGGCCGTGCCGACGGCACCCGCCTCGTAAGTGTCGAGAATCGTTCGTTTGTTGAACACCGACCCGGATGGGTCGAATCGTCAGGACGGCCGAACTGGATCGGTGTTCAACAAACGTGTCGAAAACGATTGGTGTTCAACAAGTCCTGTCAGACCTTTCTCGTACAGTCCGGGCCATGCCCGGTCAAACCCGTACTCTCGCCGTCGCCGAGCCGCTTGCCCTCGATGGTGATGCGCTCGATCCGATCGGCGGTGGCGGTGCTCTCGTCGGTGTCGACCAAGGGCCAGCTGCTCGACCGTCAGGTCGCCGCGCTCACCGCGGCTGGATGCCAGCGGATCTTCACCGACAAGAAGTCCGGCAAGAACGCCGAACGCGAGGAGTTGTGGGCGTGCCTGGATTACCTGCGCCCGGGCGACACTCTGGTGGTGCCGTCACTGGATCGGCTCGGCCGCAGTCTGCAGGACCTGATCTTGATCGTGGCCGGACTTCGTAAGCGCGGCATCGGATTACGGTCACTGCACGAAGCCCTCGATACCACCACACCCGGGGGCGTCTGGTGTTCCACGTCTTCGCTGCGCTGGCGGAGTTCATCCGTGAGCTGATCGTCGACGGCACCAACGAGGGCTGGCCGCCGCCCGCGCACGCGGGCAACGCCTCGGCCGGCCACCAGCGATGACCGTCGAGCAGATCCCCCAAGCCCGCGCCATCCTCACCCGGCCGGAGGAAACGGTGGCACGGCTGCTCGGAGTCTCGCGCGGCACCATCTACAAGTACCTCCCCGAACTCCGCAGTAGTGGCCGAGTGGCCATCGAGAACACGACTTCCGGCATCGGCTAGCACTCAGCAAATCCACTCATGCGCAACGCTGTTTTACCTCATACGCAGGATGTTTGGACACGTTGGGCACAGGCGCAATCATGCGCATGCCGAACGGCGCGCTTCGAGGCGGCAAAAACAACAAAGTATTGTCACGCCTGACCCCGAAAAAACTTCACCAGTCACTAGATTCGGCAGAGCTCGCCGAAAACGAGTGCTGCCCCGTCTGTTGCACCAGACGAGGCAGCCGACCACGAAATGCCCTGACAAAAGAACATCGAGGTACTGATGAGCGTATCTAAGCCGCCGGTCCACCAACCCCTCAGACCGCCAGGTTCTCCAGAAGATCCGCCCGTTCACCCGCTACTCGCGCTGGCGTTGAGCCTGGCCTCGGCGGCGCTAACCGGCCTGCTGGTGGACGCGACCGCGGCCATCACCGTCCTCGTGGCCATGCTCGGGTTGTTCGCCGCCGCCTACCGCGGCACCAACAGCTGAGCTGCTCGGTTCGCGGCTCGCGGCCGGATTCGGTTGCGAGCCGCGCTGTCCGAAACCCCCCTCGAGGTGGGGCAGCTGACTCTTGATCAGCGGGTTCGGGGTCCGAGTCCTGGTCTGGCTAGCGAAAACGAAAGGGAAGCGTCCGCCGCGTAGGCTGCGACGGACGCTTAACCCGGCCGTGGCTCACACCAACGTGTTTCGGCCTCGTGTGTGGGTGCCATAGTGGATCTCGTACACATCGTTTTCGATGTGCACAGAGTCCTCCTTGATCTGTTCGCGCCAGCAGTCGGGCCATTGGGTGGTCTGCTCCGACCAGCGCAGCCCTTCGAGTGGCACGCCTGCGAGATCGACCTTCCGCAGGTCTGCGCGCGTCACGATGGTGCGACGCTGCACCGTGCCGACTGTTGTCCCGGCTCAAATGAGAATGGCTGACATCGGCGCTTGCAGATGGCAGCATTCGGCGATGCCTATCCGCTCCGAGGTCGGTACCACGATGCATGCGTGCAGCGACCAGCAGAAAACGGATTCAGACCCCAGCAACGGAGACACGGTTGCCCGGTTGATGCGCGCCTTGGAACGCCGAATTCCGCAGATGGCCGCCCAGACGCCGCCGGAGGACACGTCCCCACCGGATGCAGGCCTCCGGCTCTACACGGTCGCGCAAGCCGCGGAGATGCTTGCGGTGACCGAGGACTGGTACCTCAAGCAAATCAGAGCGCGGAAGCTGCCCGCCCGCAAAGCAGGTCGCGCATGGCGGGTTGCCGCACAAGACATTCGGGATGCGATCGATTCGATGGCCGTGCCCGCTTTCACACCGACCAGGGACCCCTCAGGGCTCAGCGAGCGCAGCCGCCGGCGCTTTCGTGCATCGAGAGGCGCATGAGCAGCGATCGAGCACGCGCCTCCGACGATTCCGAGCGAATCCAGCAGATCAGCTACAGCGTGGCGCAAGCACATACAGCCACCGGACTGAGCGAGTCCACCCTGAGGCGATTGGTCAGGGAAGGACAGATCGCGGCCCGCTACTACGGCGCCAAGATTTTGATCGACGCGGAATCGCTTCGCCGCTACTACGAATCCCTCCCTAGCGAACGCCAAGTTGATCGAGACTGCGCCGCCAACCGACTCTCGACATTCGAATAGAGCGCCCCTGTCCTTCTATGTGGCTGCGTCTCGAAACCATCAATTCGTGGGACACCGTCCCGGTCGGGCCGGGATCGCCAGGATCCAAGGCACCGGGACGGTGTCCAACAATCACGTCGAATCCGTTGGGCTGCGGGCGACGCCTACAGATCGACGCCGAGTTCGCCCCGCCGCCCGGAGACCCGAACCCGGTTGGGTTTGCGGGGCATCTCTCCGTTTCGCCAGTGACGCTGCTTGCATGCGTTGCTGCAGTATTTCCGTGGCCGTCCGCGTTTGCTGTGGCGGCTGGGCAGGACACCGCGGCACATCGAGCAGCGGCGCCTGATTCGGCTCTCGTCCTCGTAGAGGTAGGCCACGAGGGCATCGCTGGCGGTGGTCGAGCGAAGTTGGGCGATGTCGTAGTGCAACGCGATGCGTACGGCGTTGACGTCGTAATCCACTTCGTCTGCGATGGTTTCGAGAGCCCCCCTGTGGTGGAGGTATGCCTCGAGGAGCGCGTTAGGCGCGACCACCTGCTGGAGGGCGGTGTCGAGGAAACTGTCGGCGACGTGCTCAGCAAGAGCGTCGTGGCGTTTACGGCGGCGGCTCACAGTGCCTGCTCCTCGTCTTCGGTCTCGGCCGGGCGCGGTGCGCGCTCGATCTCACGCTGGCCATCGTCTCGTGGGGTGTTCTCGCTCCCTCGGCCGAACGCCTTCGCGAAGGCTTCGAAAATTCGAGGGATATCTTCCGGGCTGGCCCGCCACAGCGCGGTGGTCGCCACGATGATGACCGCCACCGCGAGCACCAGCACAGGGAGTTGCACCCAAAACACCGTCCAACCGCCGCTCGCCAACGCGGCGGAGATCGCATCAACCGACATGAAAACCCTTCCGAGAAACGACAAAGGCCCCCAGCGCATCGCCGAGGGCCTTGAACCTGGACATGAAAAAAGCTCCAGCCGGGGGCTGGAGCTCAGGATGGGCGCATGTGTGCCCGATGGGCGGAAAGGTTAACGCGATAGGGCAGTGTCGTCAAATTGCTGGTCAGAGGCTGGAAGAGCTTGCGGCGCAGCCGGTTCGGTGCCGATCTATTTTCGTAACGACATTTGTGTACCGGGGGGGTCATATCCCTACGGCCCGATACCCTGCAGCGCGTTGTCCCACCGGTCCACGATCTGCATGTACTTGTAGAGTTCAGCGGAGTTCAGCCCCGGCCAACCACCTTGGTTGACAATGGTTTTCGCATGTCGCGCGGCGGGCTTCGATGGCCAGCCCGGAGCGCAGTCTCTGCCAGATAAGCCGGAGGTCGAGGTCGGGGCATTCCACAGCGGCGCGGGTCCGTCAGGTTGGGTCGGCGGGGACGAGGATGGCAACTTCGGTGCTGAACGGGAAACAGCCCGGCGCGTTCTTCTCGACCGACTCCACGACGGCGCGGTCGCCGTCCATCTCGAGAACCTCGAATACGGACACACCGCCCACCACGAGCAGGACTTTGTCTCCGACATTCACCACGACCGCAGCCTATCCTTTGCGACCGACTAGTTTGTGTGGCCATCGCGCGCAGCTCGGTGGCCCTTCGGATCTGCCCCAGTGTCATATGTCGTCTGGTCGACATCATCAGCAGTTCGGTTGGAACGGATAGCAACCCTTTGGCGCGGGCGCCGGTGCCGCTTCGGTCATCGGTGCCGGTGCAGGCGCTGGGGCTTGCTCAGGTGCCGGCGCTTGCTCAGTGACTGAACTCGGAGAGGGTGGGTTGTCGCTGGCGTCGGAGTTGCTGCCGTCCGTGACGTACCAAAGTCCGCAGCCGAGCGCCGCGAAGACGGCGGCCGCCACCACTGCGGATCGCACCGGCGTTCGGCGGCCGCGGCTTCTGCTCGAATTCGAGGCTGTGACTGGCACTGCGTAGTCGTCGTTCAAATCGTCGGCGGTGTAGCTGTCCGTGCGCCCCAAGTCGCGGTTCTCGATGACCGTCGGGCCAGCGTCGATGTCGGCGTAGGTCACCGGCGGCAACGCGGTGGTGGTTGGCGGTGGCTCCCACGATGTTTCAGCGACCGGCGCTTGCTCCCGGCCAGCCGGGGCGTGCTCGGACGGGAAGCCGAGGCCGAGCAGTTCGGTGTAGGAGACGGCGACGTCGCGGATTTCCAAGGCGGCGAGCAGCTTGAGCACCAGGTCCGCGGTCCATGGGGTTTCGCTGCGGCGACCGGCGCGGTAGAGCTGGGCCAGCAGCTCGTTGGGCCGATCACCCAGCAGCACATCGCGTCCGACCGGCATCGGCCCCTTGTTCAGGGTCACTGTGGTGCCGTAGTGCGGGATCACCAGGACCAGTCCTGCGACGAACAGGTCGTGCCCGCCTGCCTGTTCGGCGAGAGCCTTGAGGTCGTACATGCGGCCGGTCGCCTGGTCCATCGGGTTGTTGTCACCGGCGCGCACGTGGATCGGGTCACCGGTGACGCCGCTGAGGTGCCAGCGGGCGTTGATCGGGCAGGCCAGCTCGCCGCTGGCGCGCTTGAGGATGCCTTTGACCTCGATGACGAAGCAGGTCTGCGGTGTGATGACCACGAGGTCGGCTTCCTCGCTGCGGCGGCCGCGGCGGTCGGGGATGTAGCAGCCCGATATCGCGATCGCCGGGTTCGCCGAGTGGGACTGCAGCCAGCCGACGACTTTCTTCTCGGTTCCCGGCATTTCGCGGTCGCCGTTGATGACCAGCATGGTCATCCCTCCCCTTCGGGTTTGTCTGAATTGCGGTGGTTTCGGCACGATAGCGCCTGGCTCTGACAAATTTTCGGCATCGATCTTGTTGCGCCACAACACTTCTCATCGGGTCCACATCCATGGTGGTCCATCGTTCGAGGTTGATGCCCGTTTCCGGGCAGATGCGATGCGGCCCGGAAAGTGCGATGCGCTACAGGTTCAATTTCCATGTGGCGCTGGAGTCGTCGGCGATTCCAGCGGGCGCTGGCGTCGGTGCGGAGCAGAACATCCAGCAGCGCGATGTCGACATGGTCGCGGCCGCCGTCGAATTCGAGTGCGCCTTCAGGACAGGGGTGGGGGCCGGATCCGCCGCCGCTGCGGGATCAGAGGGCGCGGAATCGGCTTCCACGCAGAGCATTACGCATCCATCGACGCGGGGCGCGGTAATAGTCATCGGGATCATCGTCTCGGCGGGGGCGCGGTTGACGGTCAACAGCAGTGCGCCCTGCAGCACGGTCGCGGCGGCGAAGAGCGCGAACAGCAGCGTGGGGGTGCGGAAAAGGAATTCGGCTGCGCTTCCGATTCGGTGCGTCAGCGTGCGAGCGATGTGGGTCGGCTGAATCAGTGTGCTGAGCTGCGACATGGTCTCTTCTCCTGAGATAACGTCCGATTCGACTGTTAACAGTCTAGCAATGCAGACTGTCAGCAGTCTATATGTGGGACGAAATCCAGGCCGACACCAGGCCGGAGCACGAAAAAGGCCCGGAGCTTGCGCTCCGGGCCTCTTGTTCGACTGGTTACGACGGCTTCCCGGTTCGAATCGCGTCGACGAGCTTGTCCCACACCTCGGTGTCGTCCTCGGCGAGCTTGACCAAGGCCTCCACCATGTGACGGCGGTTGATGGCCTCCTTGGACCGGCCGACGCGCTTGCCCGTGGCACCCGCCAACCGGGCGACCAGGCTGTCCCAGTCGGCCGCCTGCTGCGGGTCCATCTTCAACGTCCACGTCAGCAGCTCTTCCTTGTCCGACGGAGCGGAGGCAGGGGCGAGCTGCGGTCCGTTGGCCAACGCCGAGGCCACAGACGCTTGGATTTCACTTGCACGGATCTCACGGGGCTCAGCCATTGGTCGAATCCTTTTCTGTTGGAACGATGTCGAGTTCGCCGAGCACGTCGGAGTACGACTTATCGACGTAGGTGGTGCGGAAGCTGTAGCCGATGGACTCCTTCAACATGATCATGGTCTTGAAGGTCGGGATTCCCGCCGCCGCGAGCTGGTTGGGCACTTCCTTGGCGTGGCCCGCGCTCATTCGCACCTGCACCATCAGCACGCGAGGAATCACCGGGTTGTGCTTGTCTACCTCCGCCGCGAGGGCGAGCGTCTGCGGCAGCTTGCGAATATCGGCCGGGTACGGCTTGACCGGGATGATCAGATCCGTCCGGTTGCCGTTCTTGTCGCTGCGCTCCGGCCGCCACAGCGCTTCCCGCAGCAGCTTCTCGCGCTTCGGCTCGACATCCACCACGCAGTAGCGATAGTTGCGCTCCATCTCGGGCAGACGGGCCAGCCCATGGGTCATATCGACGACATCGATCCGGTGCCGGCGATCCCCGCCGCCAAGCGCCAGAAGCTTTTCGCGGACCGCGTTGATCCACTCCAGCGCCATCAGATCGGTGTCGGCCTCGGCCACCAGGACCGGGCCCATGCCCAGCAGAGAGAGCCAGATAGCGAACTGGCAGGCAGTGGTGCTCTTGGCCGCACCGCCCTTCAGCATCCCTACCACTAGTCGCCGAGTCATATCGACAGCATAGACTGCCAAACTGTCATCAGTCTAGCATCGCCGAATCGGACACTCCGACACCGAATCTACGGCTTGGCCGAATTATGAACGGGCTTCTCGCGGCCAGACCCCACTGAAGCAGAGGCGGGGTCACCTCGATGGTGACCTCGCCTCGGACGGAAACAGCCGTCACTTGTCCCAGCAGTATCCGTGGTCAGTGGTGTAGCTCCATTTCCGCGGCCCGGCGCCGCCATCTTTCGGGAAAGCGACCTGCAGACATCCGTTGGCGGTGACCGCGGCGGCCGTGGCGGTGTCGAGTCCGTTCAAGTCGTTGGGAAAGATCGTGTTGATGCCCTGTTTGCACGCGGTGCCGACAACCCCGGCAAGTGCGGCCCCTGTTGCTGGGGATACTGGGCCACCGCCTGCCATGAAGCCGGCGAGACCGCAGATCGCGGCCGCGGCGTATTGCACAGTGTTGTCGGCTGTTTTCGCGCTGCCCAGCTCCTTGTTGATGTCCTTGGTCTTGGTACGCGACCAGTACTTCGTGCAGACCGCCGTTCCGGAGCAGTCGATCCAACTGTCACCGCTGCCTGGCATCGGCGTTGTGGCGCACTTCCAGGAGTAGGCGTTGTAGATGTCGCGAGCCATGGCATTGCCGAGTTTGTGTCGTGTGCAGTAGGCCTGCACATCGACAGAGAGGTCCGTGACGGCTTTGGCCGAGCCGATCGGATCCTGCTTACATCGCCACGTGTAGGCGTTGTGTTCGTCCAGAAGGTAGGCGGTGCCGGCCTTGAGGCTGCTGGTTGCCGGGTACTGAGTTTGACACTGCTCCTGAATTTTGACGTCGGTGTCCGTGGCGGCCGCCTGTGGAGCCGCAAGCACAGCCGCACATACGAAGGCAGTCAGAATGCCCGAGATCGTCGAGAAGATCCTCAATTTCGCATCTTTCCGCATGAAGCATGTGCACTTCACGCTGCTATCGAGGAGCGGCAGTCCCCTCAAACCGTGTTGGAAACGCCAGTCACCCTGCCTCCTTGCCAGGCAGGTGCACACGCTTCGAGCAGCCGCCAACCGCCGGTAGATCGACCTAAGCGTGTTCCCAGAAGCCGATGCGTGCGATATGGGTGTTCACCGTGCCGCCCTCAGCTCGCGGAGACAGACCAGTCGCCGGCCGCACTCGTCTCGGGCTCTTGCCCTTCCCTTTTCGGTCCGGATTTCCACGTGGTCGCTATCGAGTGCCCAGCATCGAGTTCAGAGTCCAATCCCTGTAGGTGAACGCCGATAACGCCTTCGATTTCGTTTTCGACCTCAGGCGGCATCCAAGAAATATTCTTCATGACATTCGAGAAAACGCGAACAATGTCCTGGACACCGTTATTGTTTATCGCACTGTCCCATGATTTGGCGAACTTTCCCCCTGGCTTGGTCAGCGTGAGCGTCCGCTCAAATTCCTTCTGAAAGTCCTGCGGAAATCCGCCTTTCAATTTCATCTTCGGGCTCACCTTTTGGACAGCTTCATTGAGTGATCCGAAAGGCTTGTCCAGAAGGTCGGCGGAGAACCCTACGCCACGTTCGTTCGCAGCGATGACCAGCGCCTCGACCTCTTCCGGGCGGTTGATGTCGCATTTTGGATGCCCATCTGTTTTTGGCATGGAGATAGCCTTGACAGCGTGGCGGTCACGAAACCAGGTTCTATACTCATTCTCCGATGTCCTGAGGCGCTGCCGTATCAGCGAATGGAAATGTGTGAGCACCGCTCCCCCAATGTCTTTGGTCTTTCTCTTCGCAGACGAAGGCGAGTCGGGTTCCGTCGGCCGGAACGATTCCGTCAAAACATCCAAGACATCGCTGAGTGGCGGATCTTTGTGGAAACAGTCGGAAACAACTGACCGTGCGACTGTTTGAAAGAGCTCTGGTTCCTTACATCTGTAAAATCCGTTCGCTGTAGCAAATATCGTCGAAATCCGATGCCGCCCGTCGAGCGCTCGACAGGCAGGCGTCGCGATCATCGCGTAAGTCCCCAGATGGCCATAGACCAGGACCATGTACATGCTGAGGTGCTCGAAGGCCGGACCAGCGGATTTCAGTCGAACTGGTTCGCTGCGAATCACCAAGTCGATGTCGCGGCGACCCGGTTTTCGGTGTTGCGCCGCTGAAGCGGTGCGCAGCGCACCGACCGCACCGCAGCCGGTGACCGCCACATGGCTGGCAACAAGGGCATCGAGATGCTTGAACGGGATGCCGGCGGCGGCGCCGACAGCTGGCGGCATGTGGCGCGCCCGGACATAACTATCGTTCCGATGCGCCACAGCACGCACACACATCTGCCCCCACTGACCGCTGGCCACAGTCTGCTGCAGACGCAACGAGTGCGCAGCCACCTCGGCCGGGACACCCTCGATCGCCTCGAGGCCATCGAAGACCTCCTCGCTGAAGTCGGCCGCCCCTAGACGCTCGATTCGCCCGCGCGTTCTATTGGCCTCGGCGACAAGAAACAAACTGACCGCTGCCAGTACAGCCCGAACAACACGCTCCGAACCTGCTGGAGAGAGTGTCGCTACTTGCACGCACTCTACGACCCCGTCAGGGCTCAATTCGCGGTAAAGCAATTGGTTCTGTCGTACTCCGAACAATTCCACCATCAGTTGAGACCACCTGTATGATGGTGAATTGTCTAGCGATGCCGGATCAATGCCGGATCCAGGGACGTCGATCAGCTTCAGATGTGCTTCGTGCAGGGAAAACACCGCCGCGCGCGCTGCCAGTTCGGCGGTCTGTCTTACAACCGCCGCAAGCATAGGGTCAATTAGACCATATGGAGTAGAAATCTGATCGTCCACGAACCTCAGGGTCGCTTCCCGAGATTGATTTTACAAGGGTGACATTCATGAATCGGATTCGTTATTCATGAATTCATTCATGAATCTGCCACGGGATGAATGAATCGGATGCATGAATCACAGAACCCGGTGCATGAACTATTGACTTGCCCGGCTATTCGCCCGCACACTGCGGCCATGCAGTCTTCTTTCGATTCTCTCGCTGGCGCCGGGAAATCCGGTCCACCTCAGGTGAAAGAGCTCCATCCGGTCAGTCCTTGGCTCGTCGTCGAGTCTCGGGGGGTTGACGCCGAAGAGATCGCCGAGGCGGCCTGCCGGCAGTGCCACGCGCATGGCATCGAATTCGAAAGGCGGGGCATCGACGCACCGCTGACGAAGTTGTGGTACTACCACGGACTCGTCATTACCCTGTCGCGGATCGTGACCTCGCCAGGTCAGGTCGCGCCGCTCGAGCGCATCGGCAGCCTTGTGCGGCAGTACCGCAACTTCAACGAGGACGGCATCCCCGAGCTGCTAGCTGGACAGCAGACCGCGTCCAAGGCGGGCATCGTCCAGCTCGCTGGCACGCCAAAGATGTTGCAGCATCCCAACATACGATCAATCCTGGACAAGGTGTGTAAGCTGCACCCCCTCGACGAGAAGTCCACTTCGCAAGAGGTGGACTTCTTTTCGATCTTCGATCCCGCCTTCCGCATGCCAGGCATGCCGACCCAAGAGCCTTCCATCCTCGAACAGAGCCGACAGGCCGTGTGGAGACTCTTGGAACAGTGGGGCATCGCCACCATCGAAACCGCGGCCGTGGCGTTGCAGGTCATCGAGGACGCGCGGATCTATTACCACGGCGAGCAATTCAGCGCGATGCGCCGCCCCTTCGGTGACGATAGTGATTTCAATCGTCTCGACTTCATCCTCGAAGACCCGAATGCCACATGGCCGAAGAATGAGCGCAAGACATGGACCGAGAATGGTGCCCGCGCCGCGCGCTATGTCCTGGATGCACTTAGCCAGGCTGACCCTGGAATTTCGCGGCCAGCGCATCGTGTGGGCAAAAAGGGTCTGCAACTGGACTTGTACGAACTGTACGCCAACCTCAAAAACGTTCCCGAATTATCTGAGCCCCTGCCGATCACCGGCGGCGAGCAACAAGACCACATTCATGTTCATGAATGACGAGTCATGTTCATGTTCATGTTCATGAAAAACTTTTTCATGTTCATGTTCATGCGTTGAGCGGGCTTCGGCTTTCCATTCATCCTTTTTGAATGGATCATGCATTAAATGCATGGTTAATGCTCTCACATTTGCGATAAGCAAATTTCCGGTGCTTCGCTGGATTTATGAGAAAAGCAACGCGAGATTTGAATTCGGGTGGTATGCCCCTGAACCGCCGCGGCCGCCGTGCCGTCGAGCGCGCCCGTCGGGTGGTCCCGGCGGTCATCGTGGTGCTCGGCGGTGCGGCCGCCGTGCTCGAGGAGTTCGGTCTGCACGAGCTCTCCGTGGTGGTGCGGATCTTCGCGCTCGTGCTGCGACTGCTGGTAAGCCAGCGGCTCTGGCGCGCGGTACAGACCATCGGTACGTGCACGGTGAAGGTCGGGTTCCGCGCGTGGGCCCTCGTCCGTGGGGTGGTGCGCTCCATCCGCGCCATGCTCCAACGCACCGTGACCCGCCTCCACGATGCGGGGCGCCGCGGCATCCGTCGTGTACTCCGCCGCCGCAGCTAGCGGTGCCCTTCTTCAAGATTTGGCCGGTGTGGGTTATGCGAGGTCAGGCTGCTGCAGGAGCTTCGGCACCCTGTCCGCTCAGCGACTCGGATCAGGACGTGGGCGCCCAGCGCCCGGGCAAGCGGCTACTCCGGAGCGGGTTTGACCGCATCCCAGGGCACCCAGTGGCGCAGAGTGACCTCGACGAGGTCGGAGCGAGTGCGGTAGTCCGCGGCGATCTCCGCGTACCACGTCGGCTCCGTCCCCAGCGCCACGCGCGCCCACGCGTAGAGCACGGCGGGCATCCACTCGTCATTCAAGCGGATATCCAGACTCCCCGCCTTCTCACCCAGAGTCGGCGGATCTACGCGGCGCCGATCCCGCAACGGGTGCACCCACACACGTTTTGGATCCACCAGCACGCGCCGCGGCGGCTCGACACGACGCAGCGCCGACCACCGTGGATCCCGACTCAACGGACCACCGCTCATCCGGTCCGCTCCCCACGCTCGAGCACTGCTATATCCGAGGTTGCCCGCGTCCACTGGGTGCGCTCAGGCCCAGCACCGGTCAAGGCCACACGCGCGGTGCGAGGACGCGTGGCCCGCCCAGATACCCGAACATCAATGTGTATTTCCCGTAGCAGGCCGCGTCCGCGGCGGAGCCCGACGTATCCGGCGACGCGGGAACGGATCTCGATATCGGGGCGCGCCCACCCATCACCGGTGACGAGCAGGACCGCGCCATGACTACGGGCCCGGGCGATGACCGCGCGAGTGCGGCTCGGCGACGCGGGAACGGATCCGGGAACATCCATCGCGACGACACCCACACCCTCGAGCAGCACGGCCGCGACGGCCAAGGGGTCATCGCCCGGGCAGGGAATGTGGGCCAGCCTGGACAAATTGCCACCCATCTCATGGATCGCCAACAACCCGATCCGCGGTGCGCCAAGCACTGCGGACCAGACGCCGGCGCCGGTCGCGGCCGCCAGCAGCGCCAGCATTACCGAGCCACTGCCGGTGCACGCCACGATGCTGCCGCGCGCGAGACCTCCATCTGGGAGGAGTTCACCCAAGCCCCCCGGCACGGCCGCGAGTAGGTCGACCTTCGGCGCGGCCGGTTGCCGCGTGTCAGCACCCACTCGGCCCGGAATGGCCGCCATCCGGGCGCGCAGAGCATCGAGCTGAGCGGCACGGGGAAGGGCAGCAAGCGATTCTGCGGGCGACCCGTCAGGTCGCTCGCCAGCCGCTCGTGACTCCATAGATTCGAACATATGTTCGCATATCATGACATGACATCGGAGTCGATGTCGACCACCCACCCGCAGGTCAGAGCCTATTCCAGGCCGTCCACCCGGGTGTGGCAGCGAACCATGTTGCCGCCCAACGCAGTCCGGTGCCAGGGTTGAATTGTCTTTCCGGCGCCCGGGGGACTCGGGTACGGTCGCAGAGTCTTTATCGTCTGCTCTCAGTCTTCCGGGAATTGTCCGGAGATGAGGTTGCCCTAGGGTTTGAATATGCGGAAGTCAGTTGGTCTCTTGGCCATACGCCTCGGCTTGTGGCAGATCGCCGCAGCTGCCTCCGCAGTCGGTGCGGGGCTGGCCTTCGGTGCCGTCGCCGGCGTACTCGTATTCGGGCGCGGAAGCCTCGGCGCTCAAGTGGTCATTGCGGTCACCGTGGTGCTGATGTCCGTCACGGTGGGTTCCTGGATCCGGCCGGGCAGTGCTAACTCGCCGGTTCGGCCCTCTCGGTCTGATCGGGCTGGGAATCCGACGTCTCCTCGTTGCCAGTAGTCGCCCGTTTCACCAGCCTGACGATGGCGCCGCCCTTGGAGGTCGCCACGCCGATTGTGATGCCACTGCCCAGTGCGCTGAATCCCACCGTCATCTTCAGGGAGACCCCCGCGAGATACAGCGCTGCACCAATACCGACACCGAAAACCGCCGCGGCCACCACGACGATGCCACCCACCATCAAGACAGTCGATCGCAAGAACCGCAGCAGAGTCAGGTAGCGCGTCAAGGTGTAATCGTCCGCCGTAGCGCGCAACAGCTGCCGATCGACCGAGTCGAGAACGTTCTCGGGCGCCTTCTGCTGACGCGGTGCGGGCGGCGGCGTCACGTGCGAGTTCTGCGCGGAGCCCTGCGTGGCTGCGCGGATTCGACGCCGCGCCAGCGCGCGAGCCTCGGGCACCTGTCGCTGCGGCCTGATCATCCTGCCGTCCTCAAGTGGGAAATATTCTTCGGCCCCAAAGACGTGCTACCTTCACCTTTTTCAGCAGGTGAAGGCCACTTTTGTGGGCGAAATCATTGGATCACGCAGCAATGAGGGAAGGATGCACTTACGCTGCAGCCATGTCCCGGGGGCTAGGCCAACTGCAGCTCTGGATCCTGCAGGATCTTCGGCGCATCGAGCTTTTGGAGCCGCTGTTCGGCTGGAGGGACATGGACGCAATGTTCGGCCGTGTTCCTGGTTCCCCCAGATGGGTTCACGTCTCCAAGCTCCTAATGAAATCGATCGATCCGAACGACCGGGCCGAATGGGCGAGCGTGCGTCGCAGCGTCCGCAGCTTGCATAACCGCGGACTCGTCGAGTTCAAGATGATGAACTTGCCGATCTCGCAACAAGATCCGCTCTACATGAGAGACCACGAAGTCGTTCGCAAGGTGATGGTTGTTCGACTCACGCCCGCTGGGCGAGCCCACATGGAAGCTCTCGATGACGAAGGCGCGCCAGGGCGAATCGACTAGAGCGATGAAAAGATTGACGGAAGAGCTTTGGATCGTTGATTCCAACAGCTGACAGGACAGCGTTGATGTTCTGACCGACAATCTCGCGCAACCGAAACGGCCGCGGTTGCTCGCCTGATCAGTTGCTTGAAGCAGCCGCGGGCGGCCATGCCCTCATGGGTGCCGTCGATGATGAGTTCGCGGATGAATTCGCCCAGTGGGTCAGTCGCTGGTTCCCTGGGTGAGCGCACCTAGCAGATCGACCACCATAGCCTCAAGCACCGGAATGAGGCGCTCCAACCGCTCGCGGCTAGGGCGGCCGAGGCTGCCGTGGACGATCTTGCTGCGAGCGTTGTAGCAGCTTACGAAGAACTCGGCGGGGGCTTGGCCGTCGTACTCGCGGTCGGTGAGAAGAGCGACCAGCCGTCTACCAGCCGCCGAGATCGTCTCTGACTTGGCGTTGCCGAGGGCATTCAGCAGAGCGTCCCGGTCACCGCTCGTCAGACTGGCTGACTTCGTGACGGCCCTGAACTGCTCCAGCAGGTCCAGAATCTGCGGCGAGCGTTGCTTGGTTTCGATCACTGCCTCGATCGCAGTCACGAGCAGTACGAAACGGGTCTCTGGGTTGGTATCGAAAAATGACGAATGCAGCAGGCGAAGCGCAAGCAGGTGGGGGTCGGAGACTTTCGGTGCGGTGGCCTGTACCTGTTCAACAGCGCTGGTTATCTTTCCTGCGTCACGGGAGACCATGGCCTCGGCGAAGAACCGTCCGAAAGCCGCGTCGAGGTCGGACGGGAAGACGAGCAGCCCGTGTCGATCGCGAAGGGCTTGGACGCCAAGCTTTTTGCCCGCGTCGGCGACGTAGCCCATGGGCTCGGCGATTGGGTTGTGCTCCGCGCCGAGGTCGATTCCTATGCGCTGCTCAGCAAAAGCAACCAGGAGGTACTTCCGCCACGTTCGGCCCGCCTCGATTGCCTCACTGTCGGTCGCGTACGGCCCGCCGCGCATTTCCAGTTTCTCGGTGTCGAGAAACCGAATATGCGGTGGCACGGGCGTGATTTCGACGCGGGGCGGGTCCTCCGAGAGCACAATCACCTGCTCATCGGTGTTAACCGACAGGCGGGTCCCCTGCGCGAGCAGGATCGTGTTTCGGAAGTTGAACGCTGGCACCCGGTGATGCTGTCACAATCCTGGTCGGCCGGTGCACTGGATGCGAACCCGCGCAGGGATATGCGGGGCACTCGGTGTCAGTTGTGCTCCGGCACTTTGATTTCAGTGGGAGAGCGGTCGAATCTGAGTCCGCGCCAGGAGGGGTGGCGCAGTCCGGAGGCGGTGCGTTCGCGGTAGGCGACATCGCCGACCAGGTGCGGCAGGACCCAATGCGCGGTGGCCGCGATCGACGACGGTACCGCGCCGGCGACCGGGGGCTCGGCTGTGGTCAGCGCCAGGAGCTCGTGGTGCAGCACACGGCGCGCGGCGTCGGTGAATCCGGTCCCGACGGCTCCCAGGAGAACAAGGTGCCCGTTCGGGTCGTGGGCGGCAACGAGCAGGGACCCGAACACGTCACTGCCAGCGCGGCCGGCCAGCCAGCCGACCACTACCACTTCGGTGGCGCGACGCAGGGGCAGCTTCCGCCATGCCTGCGACCGGCCGGACCGGTACGTAGAGTCGACACGTTTGCCGATGACGCCTTCGACCTGGTGTTCGGCGGCGACCTCCAGCATGCGAGAGACCGGGATTCCGCGATAGGACGGGGAGAGCAGGATCGGGCCGTGGGGCAGGGGGAGGCGCTGCAGGTGTTCGCGTCTATCGAGATAGGTCCGCGGGCGCAGGTCCTGGCCGTCGAGACCGAGCAGGTCGAACACATACATCTGCGTCGGCACCGTCTGGATCAGTGACTGGCTCGGCCGCATCACGCCTAAGCGGCGACCGATGCGGGAGAATCGCGGCACACCGTTGCGGTCGGGTGTCACCAGCTCGCCATCGAGGGTCATCTCCCGACCCGCGGCCAATGCGAGCAGCTCGTGGGCGATCTCCGGAAATGCTGGTTTCAGGGAGCTGCCGTTGCGGCTGACCATGTGGCATACCCCCTCGGAAATCCCTGCCAGGCAGCGGATTCCGTCGTACTTCCATTCGTAGGCGTACCGGGGGTCATCGTCGGAGGGAGCGGGCCCAGCCGTCGCGAGCATCGGTGCCGGAACGCGCACCATGAGCAGTAGCCTACCGATATAAAATACCGACCGGTCATATTTCTATGGTCGGTTCTCCCCATCGGAAAGCGCGGGTTCCCAATTGACCTCGCACCAGCAGTGTGAGGCCAGCATCCGAATGGTCCGCTGCGGCGGTACATGTAGCGGTATGACTGAAATAAATGACGCTGACCCGTGGGTGTGGGTGTGCGCTGGCTGCGACGAGCAGTTCACCTCTGGCTGGGACGACGAACTGGAAACCGCCATCGACGAGCCAGCCGCGACCTACCCGGGCAATAGCGGAGACCCGATTCATCTCTGCGGCGAGTGCGCTCCTGTGGCCGGGGACGACTGGTGCGCAACCGATTTCGCCGAAATCGTCGCTGACATCGTCGAAGGATAGGCCGAGCGGGCTGGCTACCGGGCCTGGGGCGCAGGCCCCGATGTCGACATCCACCAGCTGCGACATTCGCACGCGACCGAGCTGATCAACGCTGGCCGTTCGATCGAGGTGGTGCGCAGATCGCTTGGGCACGTCTCCACTGAGACAAGGCAGGCGTACGCCCTGCTCGGCGACAAGATCGCCGACGACGAAATCCGCGGCGCCTGTCAGCGAAGTGCGAGAACCTGAGCGCCTGTTTGCTGTGGCGGAATCCAGCCAGGCACTACTCGTCAAGAGACTCCGAGTCCGACGCTGTCTTCTTGGCGCTTTGGCCGCGTGTGGACTTCTTTGCTGGCGTGGACTTTTTGGCACTCGGAGCCTTCGCCTTGGCTGCGTCACTTTCCTCAGCGGTGTGCTTCGACACACCTTGGCGATCTTGAGCGTTCGCTGCTGTGAGGGCCGCCTGATATGTGGGATTCAAGTCCTTGAGCGCGGAATCCCGAAGGCCAGCGAATGGATTCAAGTTCTTGAGCGCGGCATCCAGGCGCGCGGTCGGATTCAAGTCCTTGAGCACGGCATCCAGGCGCGCGGTCGGATTCAAGTCCTTGAGCACGGAGTCAAGAGAGGCAGCGGGATTCCAGTCCTTGAGCGCATTTCCATAGATCTGTTGAGTTGCTTGCATGATTCCAGCGGCCTGATCGGAGTAGAGCCCATCGATCCAGCGAGTGTCGATCGCGCCCGTGACCTCGGGAGAGAAGGCGCGCGCATATGCTCGCGCCGTCGGTGCTGCCACGACGGCGTCCTTTACCTGTTCGGGCTGCTCGGAGATGCGGCCCAACCGAGAAGCTTCGTCGACTGAAGCTTCGCTGACTTCTGCGGCAAGGTGCTCTTGCGCGAGGGTCAGAAAGGTTCGCGCGTCGACCAGGTGGAAATCCTGATCTGCCCGATCCCGCATCTCTTTGACCAGTTCTGACCGCGGGCCGATATGCACACCGTCCTCGCGTACCCAGTCCGGCTTCTGCTCGTTGGTGATCATGAGGACCGGCATCTTGCGCTTCTCTGCTTCACGCATGGTCTGCTCCCACACCAGGAAGTCGCCGATCGAACGATCGCCTCCTTTGCTGGAATCGCGGTAGCCCGGCGGGATATTCGCGGTGAGGCGCTGCTGGCCGATTTTCTGAAGGCCAGCCAAGATGCTCACCTCGAACGGATCACCGATCTTCCCCTCCAGCAGGAGCAGCACCTCCTGCAGGATCGGATCTGAGTCGGGATGAGCGTCAGGATCGATCACGGCACCGGTGTCAGCCGTTTCGTCCAGCTCAGCGAGAACCTTTATCAACGCGTCGGCTAGGTGCTCGGCGATCGGCTGAACAGCCTCATCCCCGAGACCGCGGCGCCGGGCGAATTGGGAGATCGCAGCTACTGCTACGTCAAGGACATTGGCAAAGTCGCGCTCCAGGTTGTCTCTGACGTCGTGCCGCTGCCGGATGACAGTGGTTCGGCGCTCGAAGAACTCGTGACCTGTCCGGTGCGGTATCCACAGACGGTTTCCCAGGAGGCCCAGTACTTGCAGATACTGCGAGCGCGTCGTGTCGGTGAACCGGTACACATCCAATAGAGCGTTCGTATCGAGTACCACAAGACCGTCTACGACGAATCGGCGCAGGGCATCACTGCTCGGAGGGAAGTAGCCCGGAAACATGGTCTTCATGCTCGAGCTTTTGGTACGTCGACGCGGGGGCTTCGCCGCGCCAGAAGAGGTGTCGGACACCTGCTCAAGCCTAAGGAGCCTGAGTTGCCGAGCCTGCCTAAACCCGGAGTGTCACTGTGCGGGCCCATCAGCCGCGCGCGCCGTGGCATTCTGTACCGGCCCGACGTGCAGCTCGCCGTCGTGTTCGGCCAGCATCACCACGTCCGCGGCCAAACGCACAGTCTCGGAATGGATTTCCGCATTGCTCATGCCGGTGGCTCCAAATCGGGCGGTGGTGCAGGCGCGGTCTCCGGCGCGCAGTTCCAGCAGTGTTTCCACGGCCGCGAACGCGGCATCGAACTGTGCGCCGATCACCCGTGATGCGCGTTCGCCGTTGCTGGTGGTGGCGAGGGTGGCGGCGGTGGTGAGCGACTCGTACGCCTGCCTCAACGCCTTGTCCACCCTGAGTTCCTGCTCCGGGGCGGTGTTCTCGGTTGTCATCAGTTGTTCCTTTCGGTCAGATCCGGTAGCCGCGAACGTGTTTGGTGTGGGCGGCGATGGTGTCGGGGTCGCGGCCGTCGACCTCCAGGCAGGCCGGGCAGTACGGCGTTTCCGGGTACAAAGGCTGGTCCAGCCGATCCGGATTGGCCCACATCGGTTCACCACACAGGGCGCGCGGTACCCGGCGCAGCAGAGGCGGTGCCCACCTCAGCAGGCTCGCGCTCACCGATTCCCACCACCCAACGATGTGGTCGTACTCCGGTTCGTTGGCGGCCGGTTGCGGGTCCGGGTAGACCGTTTCCCGCCGATGATGTTCCTGGTGGGCGCGGATCATGTCCGCCAGCGAGGCGCTGGGGCGAACCTCCTTGTCGCGCATCAGTATCCGGCCATATCCCGAGCGCAGTTCCACAGCTCGCGAGGGCTGTGGCCGTCGCGGAGCAGACCGACGAAGATCTCCAGCAGCTCGGCATTGGCCTGCCGACCGCCGAACAGGTCGTCGACGCTGGCGCCGCACGCTTGGCGGATGGCTCGGTCGCTGTAGCGGTGGCCGGCGAAGAACTTCGCCTGTCCGACCACTGCCTCGTTGAACGCGGCGTGCAGCTCTGGGTCGACGTCGATGCAGTCCAGCAGCCAGGCCGGGTTGTTGATCGCGGCGGCGGCGGGCAGTTGCTGCTGGACCAGGCGGCCACGCTGATGCAGGCACAGCGACTCGCACACCATCTCCAGCGAGGACAGCGGGCCGCGACGGGTGGCCAGGCTGAGCAGATCGGCGGCGGCGGTCATCTCCTGAGCGAGCACCACCCGGTCCGGGTACGCGTCGTAATCCACGTTCTGGCTGCGGGTTTCGGGGTCGAACGCTGTCGCGGTGATGGCGACGTGGACCAGGTCCGCGACCTCGGCCGGGACGCCCGTGTCCAGGCAGCGGATGCGGGCGGTTTCGGCGGACAGGCGTTCGTCGCCCCGGTCGGGGCCTTGCCCCTCGGGCAGCAGGGACCGCCCGCACAGTTGGGTGTGATCGTGTGCGCAGGCCGCGGTGAACGCTGCTGCGCGCAGCAGCGGATCGATTACTTCCCGTCCGGCCGTGGAGTTCACAGCGTTGGCGAGTTGCAGGACGCCGCGCGGCACTCCGGCTCCGAGCGGGCCGGCGCTGGTGTGCCCGTCCGTGCCGCCGTTGTGGTAGCACATCAGCACGTCGGTCTCGACGGTTCCCGAGGCCCAGCGCGGGGCGGCCGGTGATCCGTAGCGGTCGGTCACCTCGGTGATGAACTGTGCGCCCAGCTCGATCAGCACCCGCGTGTGCGGGTCGGCGAGGAGGCTCGGATCCAGGTCCGCGACCGCGTCGAGCGTGGCAGTGATCAGGTTGTTCGGCATGGGGATGTTCTCGCTCATCGTGTTTGCCCTTCCGGCGCAGCGAGTGGTGTCCGGTGTCGCCCGACTTGTGCAGCCGGGCGACACTGGGGTTCGTGGGGGTGGGCTTCAGGCCGCGGCGGTGAGGGTGAGGCCGGTCTTCTCGGCGATGCGGGTCAGGATGTGGGTGCGCAGGGCGTGGGCGACTGCGGCGGAGTCGGCGGGGGTGTAGCCGTCCTCGAGGGCGCCGTGGCCGCCTTGGGTCTGGATCTCGAGCAGTTCGTGCAGCGCGGGCGCGGCGGTGGAGGCGTCCTCGGCGTGGTCGCGCATCGCGGTGAACATCGCCGGGCCGGGGGTGTTGCCGAGGGCCAGGGCGAGTACGGCGTCGACGAGCTGGTTGGCGCGCTCGGTGATGGCGGGGGTGAGGTCGGCGGTGGTGTCCTGCATCGGGGGTGCCCTTCCGTCGTTGGAGAGTCGGAGCGGGAACCGGGCACGTATCAGATGTTCGGTTCCCGCTGCGTCCTCGGAATGATCTCACTCTAGCAGCCTAGACTGTTAGCAGTCTAGCTTTTTGATTGTTGGTGTGCTGATTCCGAAAATTGCTGGTCACAGCGCTTGCCAGCCGAGGACGAAACCCGCCGCGAATCCGGTTGCGATGCCGATAGCGACGGCGGCGGCCGTTGTGGTGGCGGAGATCCCATGGCGGCGCGAGGGTGCGGACTCGAATCGCACGGTGGCGAGCAACGGCTGTGGCGCTGGTCCGCCGTACTGTGCGGCGGTCGGTCCTTCGAAGGTCGGATAGATGGTCGTGGTCATGGCAGCTGAGTCCTATCGAGGTCGGCGATCCAGATGGTGGTGGTGAGCCGCGCCTGCAGCGCAGGCGCGACGGCGGCCGGGTCGACGATGAGCCCGGCACGGGCAGAAGGGCCAAGAGAGCCGAGGAGCATGTCGAGTTCCGAACGCAGCGCGGCGGCCGCGGACATCACCCGAACGAGATGGCCGCTCTCGGCGGTATCGATCAATGTCAGTGCGGCACCGGCGACATCGGCGGTGCGGTCGGCGAGTTCGGCGACCAGGGCGTCGATGAATTCCGCGGTCGCGGCGGCCGCGATCGCCGGTGGTTCCAGGACGGAGGTCATCGGAGATCACCGCCCACACCGGTGAGGTGTTCGGGCCAGGCCTCGACCCGGGCGCAATCGGGGTCACTGCATTTGGCGCGCATGCCGTCGTCGGTATCGATCTCGTCGAAGGGTGCGCCGCAGTCACACAGCACGTCGGTGGCCCGCTTCATGACCGGGCCGCCACTGCTGTGTCATCGGGAACCAGGGAAGCCGCGTAGTTCAGCGACATCTCGGCCATGGCCAGCGCATCGGCGTAGGCCTGGCGCATGGTGGTGAACTGCTCGGCGATCTCGTCCGCCGGCACCACGGTCTCGCCGAGCTCACTGGCCTGGGCGAGCAAACCGTGTGCCTCGGTGAGGATCCGCGACAGACCGCGGCCGCGGCGCAGCACCGTGACCGGTTTGCCGGTGGCTTGGGCGTATTCGATCTCGTTGCGGGTCGATTCGCCGATGTAGCCGGTGACGTCGGTGACGACCAGGACGTGATCGGCCATTTCGATCTTGTGGCGGTGCAGCTCGTCCAGCCGCGCTTTGAGCGGGCTGTCCTGCTGGTCGGCGGGCACCGTTTTGAATGGCGGCACCACGATGCGTCCGGCAACGGTCTGCTCGGCGGCGACGTCCAGCATCTGCGGGAAGAAACGCATCGAGCCACACAGCGCGATGATCTCGGGCATATCCCTTTTTTTCCTTTCTTCCTGAGTTCAGGAGATGGGGGTGGGCAGGTCGGGGAATCCGTGCAAGGTCAGCGGGATCTGGTCGGCGAGTTCCTGGCGCCACTGGTAGGTCCATTCGCCCAAGGCGTCACCGGCGTCGAGAGCGCAGGCCAGTTCTTTGGCTGCCTGGTCGGCGGCCGCGGGGTCGACGCGGTGCAGGACCGCCAGCAGCCACACCGCGCTGTAGTTGGTGGTGTGGATCCCGGCGAGCATCCAGCGCAGCTGATTGCCCAGCTCGGTGCCGAATTCGGAGTCGAGTTCGGTGGCGCGGCTGGTGAGCTTGTCCACCAACTCGTCGCGGCGCGCGTCCTGGGCGCCGTCATCGAGCAGGGTGCCCAGCAGCGACAGCGCCGGTGAGGACTCGTCACCGGCCCATTCTGGCCACGGCCATGCGGGGGCCTGCTCGCTCGACACGCGCTGATGTGCGTCTTTGATCGCTTGGGCCTGCTCGGCTGTGAGCTGGGCGAAGTTGGCCCAGTCGATGGGCAGTGCCTCCAGTTCGGTCGCGAACCGGATGTAGTCGACGAACACCGAGTGGGTGACCACGCGCCCGGTTGGGATGTGGTTGAGGACGCGCCCGTGGTCGGCGAAACCGACCGTCGCGTCGTCCTCGATCCTCAGCGCCGGTGCGACGGCGAAATGCTCGGTCAACCGCTGGCCGGTGACGCTTGCGTGCCCGCCGTTGCGCAGGGGAATGGTGAGCTGGATAAGGGTCACGTTTTTTCCTTTTTTCCGGGGATCAGACGGTGACGGTGGCGGCGGTGGGCAGGTCCGGGAACCCGGGCAGCTGCATCGGCACCTGGTCGGCGATTTGCTGACGCCACTGGTAGATGCACTCGCTGGCGTCGTCGCCGTGCTCCCATGCCTCGGTGACGTGGCGGGCGGCGCGGTCGGCGGCGGCGGGATCGGTGCGCATGAACGCTGCGAGCAGGTAGACCAGCGCGTAGGCGGACACCGTTTCGATCGAGCTGGACGCGAGCAGATGGCCGGTGACGGTGTGTCCGAGTTCGGGATCGTAGGCGGCGATCTGCTGTTCGAGGGCGCGCCGCAACTCGCGTCGGTGCTCGGTGTTGTCGAGCTGGTCGTCGAGTTGGTGCACGATCAGTGACAGCGCCGGGGTCGACTCGTCACCGGCCCATGCCGGCCACGGCAAGCGTTTCTCTGGGTCGTTCCACACCTGCAGGTAGGTCTCGTGGACCAGGGCAGTCTGTCCGCGGGTGGGCTCGGTGAGGTTGGCCCAGTCGATCGGCAGTTCCTCCAGCGCGAGGGCCAGGCGGCGCGGGTCGACGAAGGTGTCGAAGGTGACTGCGCGGCCGGTCGGGATGTGGGTGAGCCCGTATCCGTGGCTGGCGAACCCGAGGGTTCCGTCCTCGCGGAGGGTTGTCGCGGGTACGAGCGCGAAATGCGTGCTGACCTGCTCACCGGTGAGGGTGACCTGGTTGTGGTCGCGCAGCGGGATGGTGACCGGGATGAGGGTCATCAGGATCTCCTTTCGGGTTGGTCAGCTGAGTTGGCCGCGGTCGAGCTTGCGGCTGAAGCCGTTGTTGTAGGTGGTGACCATGTATTTGGCGGCGAGCTTGCCGATCTGACCGGTTTCGACTTCCCGCAGCGCTTGGGCGCGGGCTTTGATCTGGCGGGGCACCATCTCGATCAGCACCTCACCGAGGCGGCGGTGATCGAGGGTGTCGGTGTAGGTGTGCAGGATCAGCGCCAGACCCATCACGATCGGGGCGTCCACCGAGTCCAGGCGGCGGCCCCACACGTTGACGATGGTCTGCAGGGTGTTGCCGAGCAGTCGGGTACCGCCCATGCGGTGGATCCGCTCCAAGGTTGCGATGCACCGGATGTGGCCGTCCTTGGGAGCCATGTCGATCGAGAGACCAGCCGCAGCGACGGTGTCCTCGATGTCGAGCACGGCCGGATCCATGGCGGCGCGGCGGGAGCGCCATTTGTCCCAGGTGCTCAGATTCTTTGTCTTGGAGTCGATTTCATGGAAGAGCGTGGCTTCCTGGGTGACCGAGAGACCGGTGTGGACGTTGGCGACCAGCACGGTGTTCGGGTCGCGCAGGCCTGCGGCGGCCCACCGGTGCTGGCCGTTGATCAGCGCGTAGCGGCCTTGGGGGCAGCGGGGCCCGCGGTCGGACACCTCGACGACACCGACCAGGCGTGGATCCCATTCTCGAGCGATCTTCTTTGCCCGGGCTCGATCGAGCTCACGCTGATAGGCCGCATCAGAGAACATCTCGATGATCGGGATGGCCGCGATATAGACATTGGGCGCGTCGACGGCGGTGGGCTCAAGAGTGGTCGGGCGATCGAGTACGGCGGTGTTGGTATCAGGCATGGGTGTATCCCTTGGCTCGAGCTGCTCGGTTGGCGCGCGTCTGCGCAGCGGATCGGGCGGCAATGAGGTTGTTGCGGTTGTGGATTCGCTGAATTTGAGCGTCGACGCGGGCGCCGAGCAGCAGCTCGGATGCCTCGTCGATCAGCGCGGCGGGCCGGTCGATGTGCCCGCAGGGGTTGGTCCAGGTCTGCACGCGGCCGCGCCATTGCGGGAGTCCGCGGGGTTGGCCGCAGCGCGGGCAGTGCGTGCCGATGTCGACGGAGACGATCGGTCCAAACAGGCCCAATGCCCACCATGGGCCGCCGATGTGGTCACGCAGGGTGACCGTCTGCAGCGATCCGGGCTCGACTTCTTCGGTCTGAGCGTGGCGGGCCATGGTGTCGGGTTCGGTACGCGCGATATCGGCCTCGCGCCGGATCCAGCGCCGTTTGCGGTAGGTGGTCAGCAAGTTCATCCGGCCTGACCTCCGTTTTTGGCGTGCAGTTGGTCGACGGAGACCTGCGCCAGCTCGACGTGCAGCTGGTGGGCTTGGCGGACGGCGTCGTCCTCCCACGGCGGTGTCGGAGTCATCTGCTGGCACGAGCACGATCCGACCCACAACTCGCGGCCGGCCGATGCGGGCACCGACTCCATGCGCAGCTGGTGCGCTGCGTGAGTGTTGTTGCTGGTCATCGGGTTTTCCTCCCTCTCGCGGCGATCGAATACGGTTCCGGTCAGGCGGCTAGCCATCGAAGAGTTCCGAATCGGTGTCGGCGTCCCACGGCTCGTAGTGGCCGCATTCGCGGCAGTGGGCCAAGTGCTCGATGCCGATCGCGATGTCGACGTCACGGCCGGGGATCTTCGCCAGCGGCGCACCGCAGCAGAAGCCGGGCGGGTCGGTGGGAGCGGCGGGGGCGCGCCGAAGCGCGGACACCAGCGGTTTCGGCGGATGCGATATCCGGGCGGCGGCCATCTGCCGGTAGACGTCGCGGGCCCGCTCCAGCTCGTCGGCCTCGGCGAGGACCGCGATCGGGTCGTCGCGGTGCCCGCACGGGTTGACCCATCCCCGCAGCCGTGGCATGGCGCGCGAATGGCCTGCGGGAAGGCAGCGTGGGCAGTTCGCGGCGATGACAACCGTGCGCGGCCGCGGCAGCAGCCAGCCGAGCACACCGGTGCGGGTCGCCACCGTCGCGCTCAGCAGCCATGGATCATCGACATTGATCCTGTTGCTGCGCTTGAACTTTCGTTTCACATCTCCTCCTCGGTTGGGCCGGTGTCGGCTCGGTTGATGTCGATCTGTGGGACGCACATCAGTCCGCCGCACGGCTTCTCGGTCGCTGCCGGAAGCGGATGCACCGTGGGTCTGGCGAATCCCGGTCGGCGCGGCTCCCGCGCTCGGCGGCCAGGCGGCCGACGTGTCACCGGAGGCCTCCGGCGGTGTTGAGGTCGGTCGCGGTGGTGACGGCCACGCGGGCGGCGGCCAGGGCGCCGCTGATTCGCGCGGCACGTTGCGGGTCGTTGTGGGTGCGGTAGTGGATCCCGGCGACGGACTCGGCCAGGCCCAGCAGATCCGCCACCGAGGTGAAGGCGTCAGCGAGCCAGCGCGGTCCGAGTTCGATGTCCTCGGCCTCGATATCCAGGTGCGGGCGCAGTCCGGGCGGCAACTGCTCCCGGGCCTGCATCAGGAACCGGCGCAGGCCTTCGCCGTCGTCGTCGACCGCTTGGTCCTCCATGCCTTCCAGCGACAGGATCAATTGTTGGAGAACGGTTTTCGCGTGCTCGGCCGCCTCGAGGGCGTGGCCGAAGTGACTGACGCGCCCAAGCATCGCGAGCGCCGCGAAACCCAGCTGCCCCAGATCGGCGGCCGCGATATCCGGCAACTCGCGAGCGGTCTGCTCGGCATCGATGCCCCGCAGCCGTGTGCCAGCGTCGGCAGGTTCGTCGGATTCGAAGATGGCGATGTTCATCGGGCACCGCCACCGGATTCGAGGCGTGCCCACATGCGCCGCGCCGCCACCGAGGGCGCGTGTTCCCATTCGGCGCGGATGACATCCATGCGGTCCTGCGCGGCGTGCAGCTGCTCGATGGTCAGATCGCCGGTGGCGGCGGCCGCGGTGAACTGAGCCGCGAACGCCTGGATCCGGGCGAGGTCCGCGCGCAGACGTTCCTGCCACTCGGGAATGGCGGTGGTGGTCATCGGATACCTCCAGAAGTGGTGATGGTCGGATCGAGCATCGTGAGGGCCTGGCGCAGCACGCTGCCCGCGAACTGCAGGTGGGAGTCGACGGCGCGCGCGGTCGGGTCGTGTTCGGCGCCGGCGATGGTGACGGTGATGGCGTGCGAGGCCTCCGCGCGGGCGATCAGCTCGACCGCGGCCGCGATCAGGTCGGTCAGGCGCGGGAACCCGGCGTCGGGTGCGCCGAGCAGCGGTCGCAGCAGGACCGGCAGCGCAGCGTGTAGACGGTTCAGGTCGATCGAGCCGCCGAGGTCGGCGAGCTCGGTCAGCGAGCTGTAGAGGCGGTCGCCAGTGTCGGAGCTGCACACCAGATTCGCGGTGGCCGGTGTGCTGCCGACCTGGGCGAGGACTTCGGTGAGGTGGTTGGCCCAGGTGCCCAGGTCGGTGGCGGCCGCGTCGGCGAGGGTGGCGCGGTCCGCGCAGGTGTATGCGGTGGTCATCGGCTATCCCTCCGCCTTTGCTCCGGAGCGGGCGCGTGGGCTGATCCCGCACAGCGGGCACCGCCGTGCCGCGCCGCCGGCGCTCTTGAGCTGGCGTTCGCGGCGGCGGGTGCCGTCCCAGGTGCGGGCCAGTGTCCACTCGATGCCGGCTTGGCCGATCACTGCGAGCAGGCGCGCACCGCGACCGGCGCGGTGCTCGGCGAGGCGGGCGTCGAGATCGGTTGTCCAGCCGGTGTAGTGGCGGGCGTGACGGTACGGCCGCTTGAAATGCAGCAGATAGACCGTGCCTTCGACGTCTTTGGGGCTCACAGGTCATCACCCCAGTCCCGGTGGATCGGGGCTCCGAGCAGGTGGTGCAGGTTTTCTGGGGTCTGCTCCCGCACGCTGTTGACCAGGGCGGCGGCGTTGAGCGGGTGCTCGCCGGAGTCGAGCAGCGCCGTCCCGAGGCGGTCGGCGTGGTCGGCCAGGTCGATGACGAGCTGGTAGAGCGATTCGGGGTCTTCCAGGCCGGTGAGCATGTCCGCGGCGCGTCGGGCCACCGCCGCGATTTCAGTGCCGAGTGCGGCTTCGGTGTGGGTGGTGGTGTTTGGCATCGGATTCCTTCCGTAATCTGAGGTGGAAGGGACCAGCCCGGTATCAGCGGGCTGGTCCCTTCGCCATTCACGGGACGCGGCAGCCGTCTGGGGTGCGGATGCCAGCGGCGGCCAGCACCGTCAGCGCGGTGTGTTTGATGCGGCAGAGCGCCCGATCGGGCACGCAGTCGATGTGCTCTTCGAGGACTTCACGGGCTTCGTCGACAGTGAGGGGTCCGGGATCGGTGCAGGACCAGCGCGAATCCACTCCCTCCGGGCCCTGGATCAGACCGGTGGCGGGCCCCGCATCGGGCGGTGTGTCCGCGACCAGCACCGCGCCGAGGGCGTCGATCATGTCGTCGACCAGGGCGAGCATGTCCTGGCGGGTGCGGGCACGGCGGGCACGGCGGCGGATCTGGGTACGCAGCTCAGCCATCTCGTCGTCGGCGGTGCCTCGAAATGGGTGCAGCAGCGTCATCGTGATCACCGGACCGCAGTGGTGTCGGCGAGCACGTCGGCCGGGCGCCACGGGCTTGTGGTGGTGGCGCCGGTGTCGCTGATGCGCACGTTGCGCACCATCAGCCGTAGCCGGTAGTCGCGGCGACGGACCCCGAACACACCGCGGGCCATGGCGGACACGTCGAACATCTCGTTCTCCGCGCTCTGACGGTCACGGAAGATGCTGGGGCCGCGGCCTTCCGGCTCGGCCAGGCGGAGCGAGAGCTTGCGCCACCACCTGCCACGGGGCAACAAAATCGCGAACTCCTCGCGCAGCTGCGGAGCGAGTACGTCGGCATTTGGGGAGGCGTCCAAGGATGCCTCCAGCGCGTCGATCGCGGATCCGATTTCGTCGATCAGCACGGTGAACGGCATCTCGGCGGGGCTGAGGGTGGTGGTCATCAGGGTGATTCCTTTCGATGAAACGGAACTAACAGAATTCTAGACTGTTAGCAGTCTTGCAGTCTAGAAGTGTTTAGGCGCTGTCTTCGTCGTCCGCAGAAGCGGCATCGAGCTCGTTGCCGATCGCGTCGGACAGCGCGTCGGCCTCAGCGAAGGCCTTGGCGATGGCGTCGTCCTCGCTCATGCCGTCCTCGGCCGCCTCAGCGCTCTCGTCGTCGGTGCTCTTGTCATCGGCGGGACCGTGGAAGGCGAGGATCGAGGCGGGAAGATCACCGTCGGGGAGGGCTGGGGAGGTGCGCTTGCGGGTGGTCATCGGCAGCACATCGGCCGCGCGGCCACTGCCGATGCCGTCCTCTTCGGTGGCGTGGCCGCTGGTGTAGTTCTCCACCTGCTCGGCGATCTGGTGGTCGAACGGGGGGTACATGCGTGCGAACCGTTCGAGATCCGCGGGGGTGACGTAGTAGGCGCGGACTCGCACGATCTGGCTGCTGCCGTCATCGACGACGTAGGCCATGCCCTGGGTGTCGCGGTCGGGGATGGAGGTGTTCGCGGCGCCGCGCTCGATGGCGTGATGGTCGCCGTAGGTCATGACCACCTGCTCAGGCGATGCCATGCGCATGCCGACGCGGATCTGGAACAGATCGCGCAGCATGCCGAGGATCGCCTTGTTGCCCAGCTGGGTGTAAGCCGATACCGAGACGCCGATCGCGCGGCCGAGCCGCATGATCGAGATCAGCAGCCGCAGAAACTCTTTGCGGGTCTCGGGGTTGTCGAGCAGCTCGGCCAGCTCGTCGACGATCAAGTGATACATCGGCGCGTCCGGGGTGGGAGTGTGCTTGTCGACGCCGCGGCGTTCCATGTCGCGGCCGCGCTTTTCCACCACCTCGTAGCGCAGCCACCGCAGCACTTTCGCGCCAGCCTTCTCGCTGGTCGCGGCGTAGTGCAGCAAGCCCTTCGCCTTGGCTGCCTCGATGCCGAACTTGAAGTCCAACATGATGTTGACCACCAGGCCGTCGCGGGCGGCAGGGGCGGTCGCGACCAGCGCGCTGTGAACGAACCCGGACTTTCCGGCACCCGGGACGCCGACGCCGAGCCAGTTGCGCTCCAGCAGCGGCACCAGCCAGAAATCGCCGTCATCACGCAGCCCTGGATTCAGCTTGGTCAGGTCGACCGGCTCCACCGGGACCGGCACCGCGATCGCGTTCTCGAGGGGGTCGCGGGTGCGTACGTCCAGGCAGATCAACTGCCCCTTGTGTTCCACGACGCGCACCGCGTCCACATCCAGCGCGACGGTCAGCTCCTCGAGCTTCGCCGCGTAGTGCTTGGGGGCGTGGCCGGGCAGCATCCGCAACCGGACACGGGCGCCGACCGGCACCGGCCAGATGCCCTCATCCGGTGGGTAGGACCCGTACGACGGCTCCAGCACCGGCCAGGATCCGGGCTCTCCACGCGTCGGGTTGGGCTCGGTACCCATCCCGATCGCCGACCACAATGTGACCGCCGACCACGGATCGGTCAGCCTGCGCACCACATGCCGCACCGAGTGCGGGAAGCTATCGAGCCAGTTGTCCCATGCGGCTTGGTTGGCGGCCGCGGCCCGCGCGATCTGGGTGCGCTTGGACACCCTGGCCGCCACAACCAGCACGATGACCGATCCGACAGCGGCCATCACCGCAACGACTCCGGCCGGGCCGAACGCGAACGCGGCCGTGGCGATGACCAGGAAACCGAGAGCGAAGATCACGGCAAAAGCGACGAATCCGAGCTCGATCACGCCGCACCTCCAAACAATGGCTTGACCGTGGCCATGCTGGCTGCGGTGCGGGTGAATACCAGTTCGATCAAGGCGGGTCGGTGTTCGACCAGCCGCAAATTGCATGTGGCCGCGCCGAACGCCACCGCCAAACCACGCAACTGCCCGGCGAAGTCGGCGGGGGCCTGGCCGGGCAGCATCCGGACTCGCACCACATCGGCGGCGCGACGCAAGGTCACCGACGCCAGCTGCGGCACCAGCACCTGATGGTTCTTCTCCACGGTCAGCCCGGCGTCGTCGAGGGCGCGTGCCCACCGCAGCCGATACCGCAGCCACCGCGCCCCACGCCCGAAAGCGAAGGCGATGGTCCCTGCAACCAGCAGCAACGCGGCCGCGATGAATGCGAGCCCCACCAGCACCGGGACCACCACAGCCCCGGCCCGGGACGCCAGATCTGCCGGCCACAACGGGTGGGTCAGATACCCCAATCCCACCGGGGTGCCGAGCAGCATGAACGCGTTGACAAACGGGGTCGGCTTCCGCTCTGAACCCTGTTGAAGACGTGGACTAGCCTGAGACCTGCCCATTTGCAGTCTCTCCTTTGAAAAGAAGGTTCAGGGACTGCCCTTACGGCAGGCCCTCAATCTGGAGGCGGCGGGCGCTGTTGGAGAGGTGCGAACTCTCTGGCGAAGTGAAATCCCTTTGTGGTGAAGGGATTTCACGTACGCGCTCGACCGCCGGGGATGGAGTTTTATGTGCCGAAACACCGTTTGGGAACGATCAGCTCAGTTCCCTGCTTCTCGACCCCGTAGGAGTAGTGCTCCTACGTACATGTGTCGAGTGTAGGAGCATGCCTCCTACAAAGTCCAGGGTGGGTTTCAGCAGGCCAGCTGTTGTTATAGAAGGGTGGTTTGAAACCATGCATCAACGTTCCACCAGGTCAGAGTCGCTTTTCATCGTCCCGATGTCGTGTTTTAGGCTCTTTGAGTCTCTTTTTGTCGCCTTTCGCGCGTAAGATCCTCTGCGGGAACGGACTTCACCCCTCCATCGGCGCTAGAAGGCGAATGTCATGGCAACCATCGCTCTCAAGGCCCTTCTGCAAGACCAGCATCTGCATGAGCACTCCGCTTTCTCGGAGGAGTACAAAAAGCACGCCCGGGCCTTGAACCTCAGCGATGGGCGAGCCGCTCCACCCACCCGGGCGCAGTACTACAAGTGGCTCGCCGGAAACCTGAATGGCGTTCCGCGGGGCCATCATTGCCGCATTCTTGAGAGCATGTTCCCTGGATGGACTGCCGAAGAGCTGTTCGCCCCAGTCGATCTCGTAGCGGACCGCCTGAAGCGCCGCGCGCGCAACGAGTTTGGCCGCGGTCAACTCGTTGAGGCAGTCGCAACGGCGCTTGGAACACGCGATACGAGCGTGACCGGATGGGGGCCTGTCCGCCTGCCGATGACGGCCGTCTCAGCACCAAAGCTGCCGGATGCAGTGAGCGACTTTGATGACGCAGATCTCCCGGAGGACGCTCGGCGGATCGGCAAGAAGCTTGCCGCCCTGTCCAAGGTGCTTCGCCTCAACCACACGGAAACTGTGCAGCTGGCCAGCCTGGTCGGAAATGTCGTTGAGCTGGACTTGCGGATCGACCTCGACATCGATGAGGACGGCCAAGCCCGGATCGTTTACACCCACGATGTTTTCAACATGTCGGAGGTGCCGCTGACACGCGTCGCGCGGGAGCTTTGGTTTGAGTATGCCGACGATGGCGGACTGTCCATCGATCCACTTCGTCGAGACCACCGTCAGATCTCGATTGAGCGCACCCATAATGCTCCAACGATGGCCAAATTCTCCTGCCAGGTCTCACCAGCGATCTTGCCTGGCGAGACCGGCATGATCAGCTACGCCTGCACTGGTGGCCGATTCGTTGATCACTTCTACTGGCGACAGGAGATGGTGCGGTACACGCGCCGATTCACGATCAATCTGCGGCAGAAGGGAATTCACAAGCTGCTCACCTGTTCTGGTGAGGAAGTCCAGCCTGGGGGTGCGATCAACAGCGCTTCAGAGGACCTACTGTGGGACTACGACGGCGACGACATCGTGGTCACGCTTACCAGGGATTATCTGCAGCCGAATCAGTCGGTGACATTACGTTGGGAGTTTGACCGGTGAACAGGGAGTTGCGTGACACCACCGAGCGTGTTTTGCGTGCATGGAACCGCTACGAGGTCGATCGTGGCGCACACCCTGTAATCGACTACGACTGCTACCCAACAGACGCCGAGATCCCCGCCGTCGAGAACCGTCTCGATGCGCTTCACCAGCTGTCCCGCCTGAAGGATGCGGCAACCGCAGCAGGAGAGACCGCGCTCGCAACCCGAATCGATGCCGACATCGCCTATTGCAGCGCGCTGCTTGGTCAACGAGAGCCGCTGGAACAGTACGTTCTACGGACCCAGGGCTGTGAACCCCGTGGCTGGTCGGAGGACTATCTGCACCTGCACCGCGAGCACGCGCAACACCATCTGAATTCGATCGGCATCGACTGGGGACCAAAGTTGACCAGCGATCTCATGACCGTCGAAGGGATCCTCGACGCCTCGGACATCGAAGGAGCCATTCGAGATTCCGCGGCGGGCCTTGAGCCATCGGTCCGGAACATGACCGGGTCGACAGCAGACTACGAACTCAGCATCGAATCCACCGACCTCGACGTCTATTGGAGCTATTGGCTCGACGGCGCCGGCCAGAAGACTCGGTTGCGGATCAATCGTAGAAATGCCCGCTTCACCAAGGTCTTGGCCCGCCAGTTCGCCCTCCATGAGGTATTGGGCCACGCGCTGCAATTCGCCAGCATCTCAGCACACTGCGCTAAGGAAGACGTACCTTGGATCCGACTGCAGGCCGTGCACGCGCCGAGTCAGATCCTCTTCGAGGGATTGGCCCAGGCCATGCCGCTCTTCGTAGCGGCGGATGACAAGCAACTCGTTGCTCGGGTACGTCTCGATCATTATCTGCAACTGGTCCGAGGGCAGCTGCACATCGCTCTTGCCCACGGGGAGTCTCTTTCCGAGCTCGCGGACCGAGCTCGGCGTTACGTCCCCTTCTGGACCGACACACAGATTGCAGACCTGCTGACCGACCGCGGCGCCAATGTCCTTCTTCGCTCCTACCTCTGGTCGTACTCCGCCGGCACCGACTGGTTCGTGCGGCTTGCCGAGTCAGCGCCTGGTGATACGGCACGAGAGGTTCTTCATGCCGTTTACCGCGCCCCTCACACCCCCGCACAGCTCATGGAACTCTGGCCGGATGGGCCAACTATCGGGGGCGAATAGTTCTGGGCGTCTGGACGACATCTCGCCAACCCAAGCGCCTCAAGTCAAAGCGGATCAGTCGACCTGCCGTTTTGGCCGCCCCCCTTCATTCCAGGCGATGATCGTCTGCGGCTCCCAGATCGGCGAGCCCGCGACACGATCAAATGGCTCCGGCAGGCGACCTGCCGATAGGTACGAACTCACTGTCTGCGGTGACCAGCCCAGATAAAGGGCAACGTCTCGCCGGGTCCAGTACGGCGCTTTCGGATCCGGTGTACTCATAGCTTCCGATCGTAGGAGCAAGCCTCCGATTTCCTGTAGCGCGACGGCGGCTTCCCTTGTCCTCATGTGGGGGCAATGGCACGTCGCACTGCTCGCCTGGGCGAAGGTCCACGTAATCCAGGGGCAAAGCGCAGATCCATGCCATGCTCGCGCTGGTCGACAGCATGGTCGCGCACGTCTAACAGGCTCCCGTCTCAGTCGCCTTCTCCGTGTTCACGAAGTCGGCGGTCGGCGCGCTCGAAGAGCGCGCGCACTCGTTGCTCGGCCTCGGCGATTTCCTCGGCGGTCGGCTCGGTCTGGTCGCCGCCGCGGCGGCGGGCCGCTTCCTCGGCCTGGTACTGGATCTCGTGTTCGGCTTCGGATTCCAGGGATCGGGCGGATTCTTCGGCGCGCTCCTGGGCGGCCTCGGCGGGGTGTGTGTGCTCCCAGACGGCCGCGTCCCGGGCTGCGTCGGCCAGTAGCCGAGACCGGCACGCCTTGGAGACCCATTCTGAGAAGTTCTCTCCGGCTGCCTGCTGTATCCGCGTGAACAAGACGTCGTCCATCTCGATGATTGCGGTTGCCATCAGCCCACAGTAGAAGCATTCTCGCGGCGGGACGCAGGTATGAAGACCACGGCGAGGACGACCAAACCTGCGCCAGCTGCAAGTCCCCGCGCGAACGCCGCCGGGTAGAGGCCGGGAAAACGTTCGATCGACGTGCAGAACGCCACAACGGCCAGGCAAGCGCCCATGCCGAAAAGCCCTTGGCGGGTAGCGCGATACAGCCGTGGTTGCGCCCGACGTTCCCATACGACGCCCATCCCGGCGAGATACACCATCGGCGGGATCAACCAGGTCAACCACGACATGAATGCGGACAGATGCATCACTGCAGTTCCCGCCGGCCCGATGGCGAGGGTGGCTTCTACGCCGCAGGCGATGATCATTGCGGCGGCCGCGGCGTTGCGGATGGCCATCATTCGTTGTTGCCCAGCTTGTCGTCCAGAACGATCGGAGGGATGGGCTGGCCAGGATTGGCATCGGGGTCGACCGCGTCGATCACCTTCGCGACCTGCTCGTATACCCGCCTGGTGAGAGCCCGTGTTTCCGGGGCCAAGCGCTGGCGGTGGGTGAGCTTGAGCAGCATCACCAGATTCGGACCCGAGAGAACGACTTCGACCATGTCGCCTCCACGGGCCGTGACCCGGTCTGTCGGCACTCTCGATGCCTCGGCGAAGAATAAGCCGACCCATAGCCGATCCAGCGCACGCCAGGTGTCTGTATGGCAGATCAGTTTGAGGCTGCTGACTCCGACCGCTCGATGCATCCGTTGTTCGTGGCTCGGCGCTGACGAGTCGTGAATCCCTGAGCCCCATCCCATTCTGTGATCTTGCCTGAAACTACCGGCAGCTTGCGTACGAAATCACTCCCACCGCAACGGATTCGAGACTTGAGGTCCCTACGCCCGACTCAATGCGACCCGCTTTTCAGTCGGTGATCAGCTTGACCAGGGTGCCGACGACTTGGCGCATGGTCGCCTCGGTCACGACGCCGATGCGTTCGGTGAGCCAGGCCGTGTACAGCGGGTGGATGCGGTAGACGACGGCGGACAGGCCTGGCAGCGGGTCGTCGTCGGACAGCTCGACGGCGAGGCCGGGCATGCGTGGCGCGTGCTCGATCGGGATCGCCAGCACGGTCGGCAGGATCGAGTTGATGCTGGTCCGCTGGACTATGAGCACGCGGTCCCCGCTCAGGGATGAGGGTTTCTCGCGGCCGGCGATGGTCGGCAGGTAGCGCCACAGTTCGCCGTGGGCGGGAGGGGCTGCGGTCACCAGGCGGCGCCACTGGCGCGGATGACCTCGGCCATCGCGGCGCGTTCGGCCTCGACCTGGGCGAAGTAGTCAGCGGTGTCACGGCCCTGGCTGTACTCGTAGCTGGCGGCGATGCGGGCCGAGTTGCGCATCACCTTGTCCAGCAGTGCGCTCTCGGCGAACGCAGACAAGGTGACCCCGTCAGCGTCGGCTGCCAGTTTGGCCTGCTCCAGCACAGCAGAGTCCACGCTCAGGGACGTATTACGCTTCATATTAGGAATCGTAACAAGATCGTGGCGTGCCCGACCTCGTTAATCCGAATCGTCAATAGTCCCGAGTGCTGCTTGAGCGCACCGGTGTTTCCCTGCGGTGAGAGAGTCGTATCGGTGACAGGATCGGCGGAATGAGGAGGACTTTCGGGGGGCTGGCCACCGTGTTCGTGGTCTCGGCGGCTGGGGCCGGTACCGCCGCCGCACAACCCGGTGCTACGACGACGCTGGTGCCGGAACCGACCACACTTGCGGTGCAAGCCATTGCAGCAGGCGGGTTGACCCAGCCGTACGCGACCGTCATCACCGGTGCGCTGGCGGTGGTGGTCGCGCTGATTGCACTGACCGGTGTGCTACTGACCCGCAGCCAGGCCGAACGACATTTCTCGCGGACGCACGCGCTGGAACAGACCAAGGGCCTACGGGAGCGCTACACCACCTGCGCCGAGCAACTCGCCCACACTTCTCCTGCGGTCCGCCAAGCTGGGGTCTACGGCTTGGCGGCATTGGCCGACGACTGGAACAACAGAACGCTGCATGAGGAGGCGCGGGTCTGCCTCGACTTGCTGTGCGCTTACCTACGCGCCTCCACAGGACCTGAAGACCAGGAAGTACGTCATTCGATCGCCGCGGTGATCCGCCGCCACGCAGATCAATGGTCGAGGTACCGCTATGACCTACACGGAGCGGACCTGACCAGCGCGGACTTGACCGGCGCGAAGCTGATCGGCGCGAACCTGACCGACGCGAAGCTGAGACATACGAACTTGCACGAAGCGAAGCTGCCCAGCGCGGACCTAACCAGAGCGGACCTGACCGACGCGGACCTGACCAGCGCACACCTGTTCGGCACGGACTTGACCGGTGCGAACCTGACCGCCGCGTATGTAGCCAGCGCGGACCTGACCCACGCGGACTTGACCGGTGCAGACCTCACCAGCGCAAACTTGGCCAGCGCGGACCTGGCCAGCGCAGACCTCACCGGCGCGAACTTGGCCAGCGCGCACCTGTTCAGCGCGAACCTCACCGACGCGGACCTGACCGACGTGGCGTACGACGAGTCCACAAGGTGGCCGGACGGCTTCGCGGCGCCTGCTGCCCGTGTATGACCCCTGTTGACGCTGTCCAGGGGTAGCGGGGATGCCAGTAGAACTCGCCGATTTCGGCAGAGTCCTGTCTCCGACGACGGGGCCAGAGTCACCGAACGGCATCGGGGAGAACTCGGGAACCGTTAAGCGGGCAGGTCACGCCTCTTTTGGCTTGTTGAGTGCCTTCTCGATCCGGCGGGCATGCTCGATGAGCGCGGCCGCGAAGGCGCGGGCCTCGTCGGGGTGCTTCTGGGCGCGCTTGGCCACCTTGTCGGCAAGCGTTGCTACCCGGGATCCCTCCGTCTCGAACCACGCAGACGGGGCCTCATCGGCGGCTTGGTCGTCGTCGACCTGTTCGCCGGTTAATCCGAGGACGCTGCGCACAATCTGGGTGATCGTGTCGCGGTCCCATACAACGCCGGGCGGTAGTGCGGCGACGGCGGCGGCGACGGTCTTCTGCACGAGGTTCGCAGTGACCTTGGGGCCGCTTCCGTTGGCGTTGGCGGCTTCCTGGACAAGGGCCAGATACAGATCGACGGCTGCCTGATTGCCGTGCTTATCGGCCACGGGCAACAGCTCACGCACCTGGCGCTCGTTGATTTTGTCCCCCATGGGGGACAAAGCGATGGGCTCCGCGACTGCGGCGGCGCTGATGAGCCGATAGGCCTGGGATGTCTGCATCTGCCACCGATCCACCACGTACGCCTCGAAGGTGTCGTGAGACTCCCGGTACAGGCGAGCATCGGAGATCACCTTGAGAGCCTTGCCCGCACGCCAGAACGCGATCCGCAGTACGTCCAGTGCGGCCTCGCACGCCGCGAGGTGGTTGCGTTCCTTCGCGGTGAGCGCCCCGGTGGCGTCGGGCTGGTCGTATGGCTCGGGGATCTCCGCGACGGTCACAGCGGCAGGAGCGCTGGTTAGTGGCACCTGCGTGGGTGCACCGGATCCCCCGGCGACTCCGCGCTCAAGAACAACAGCCGTGCCTTCAACCTTCGGGATTTCGCGGCGGCTCATCAGCTCGTCACCTTCTGCAATTCCGGTTCGCCGAGCGCGGCGAGGTACCTGTCCACGTAGGACTCTGCGGCGATTTTCATGGCGATGCGGGTTTTGGCGTCGTCGGCGGACTGGGGTGGCTCGCTGAATTCGACGGCTCGCTCGGCGCCGGCGCTCAGGTGCAGCGACGGCGACCAGACGGTATTCCCCCACGTCTCGATCGCTTCTTCCGTGCGTGTCTTGTGGGTTGAAACGCCGGTGCGGACCTTGTTGATGACGACGCCGATCAGGCGGGCGCGCATGTTCAGCGACAACTCGTAGTGCGGGTCGCTCATCATGGCGGCCAAGCGCCGCGCGCCACGGAGCCCGTCGTAGTCGGGCGTCATGACCGCGACCACGTTGACGCCGACACCGTCATGGTCGGGCGCGCGGGACGCGAGCGCGAGATGCAGCAGATGCCCGAGCGTTGGCGCGACATCAATGAGGACATCGTCGTAGTCATTCAGCAGAGGAGCGAGAGCTTGACGCAGCCGCAGGTGTGAGCCCGGAACCCCCGCTTCCGGGACACGGTTTTCGAGCTCGATGCGTGAGGGGGCCAAGGTGATGTTGTCGGCCCAGTCGCCCTCCCATTGGCATGGGAGCAGGCTGGCTTGCAGCACTTCTGGTGATGCCGAGTGGATTACCTCGGCCATGCTGGGCCGTTGCTCGATCTGCTCCTCGAGGTAGCCCATGCGGCGGGTGAGGTTGCCTTGCGGATCAAGGTCGATGCAGAGAATTCTCCGGGGCTTCCCGTCTTGGCGCTGGCGTTGAGCGAGTTCAGCGGCGAGCAGTGTGAGCTCCTGCGTTTTGCCGACGCCGCCCTTGTGATTGCCGAAAACAGTGGGTTGCGCCGCCATGATGCACAGTCCTTTCGAGATACCTTGCCGTGGCGATTCTGCCCCGAGGCATGCCGTTCTTGCCGCAGGACAGGCGGGTACGCGGATGTGTTTTATCCCCCATGGGGGGACAAACGGGATGTCCGGCTTGAGTTCGTCGCCTCCGAAAACTTGGTGGCGACACGGAAACCATAAGACCACACGAGGATCCGACCGGGGACTCCCGCGAATATGTTTGCTGTCCGCGAAACGACGCGCCGCGAGCCGCTGATCAAGCGATGGCCTCGATAGGGCGACCAGTCATGCCTGCTTAACACACCAACACCGTCAGAGAGCACCTTGTTCGTGTCATCGAATACGATGACCGGCCCGCTGCCCGTCGGCGCTCGGATCGCAAGAAGCAGCAGGGCATCAACTGGGATACCGCGCTGCTCGAATACGCGCGTGAGGTCGTGATGCGGGTTGAGCCTGGCATATCCGAACGAACCGGGCACAGCGAGTTTGGCCGCGCTCGTCGATGCCAGTGTGCGGGAAAAGATCACCGACTTCGAGCAGAAGTACAACCGCGGCCGCGCCTTCCTTCCGGTGGCGTAGCCCTCAGTCATTGATTCCGTAGAGGCGTTCTGCCTCGCGGGCGGGGTCGAAGTCTGGCCCGAGGTCGTCGGTAGAGATGGAGGTTGCATAGGCGGGTAGCCCGCCTGCCAGAAGTTCATCTGCGCCGGCCAGCGTGAGGCGGCAGACGTTGCAGCTGAAGCTGGTCGGGGAAATCGTGACTTCCCAGTCGCCGGTATGCGGGTCGTCCGGCCCATCAGGGTCGCAGTCGTAATTGATGGCTTGGCTCAAGTCGATCGGACCTGTTATCCGTCCGTGGCTTCCACATTCCGGACAGGCCCAGTCGACAGCCCATCCCCCATCATCGAGGTCGTAGGCGGCGTCATCCTGGAGCCGTTCGGTCGTTTCTTGGAACAGGGTCTCGCCGAGCCGTTCTTCCAGCAGGGTGAGGTGTCTGCGCGCGCGGGCGAGTTTCTGCGCGACGCGGTGTTGGACGTCGGAACGGCCCTGTGCGACTAGATCTTTGACGTTCCACCTGTGGTCGCCGTAGAACAGCTCGGGCGCGGATTCCAGCTGTTCGAGGAAGAGGTTGCACAGGGTCAGGGAGTCGGTGAGTATGTGGCGGGATGTCTCTGACGAGGCGATATGCATTGCCCCATTTCGTACTTCAACCATGCGATTGCGGCGGCTGTTGTTGAGTGGCAGCGCCCCTGTCACTGCCTCGATCCTGTTCAAGAGCAGTTTGAGGCCAACAGTTCTGAGCTTGGGGTCGGTGAGGCTAGGTGTGGTCGCCAGCTTTACCAGGCTCGCTTCGGCTTCCTGTGACAGCGGTACGACCAGCACGGGGTTCGTTTTCCACAGCACAGCCTTGCCAAGGTGCTCGACGGCCAATGGAGCCAGTAGGGCGACTTTTCCGTAGTCGTCGTCGCTCCACGCGTTCATGGCTTCGCCCATCCAGCCAGATGCCGACTTGATCAGGTGCTGGACGTCGCGATGTCGTTGCATCTCCTCGACTTGGCGCATTTTCTCGAGGGCGTCGGCGGTGTGCGTGGACTTCGGCTTCTCGGGCATGCAGGCCATGGTTTCACTGAGATCGGACAGGAAGTGCTCGATGTCGGTGCCCCGGTATACGATTCGGGCAACTGCGAAGGTCGCGGGTTCGAGTCCCGTCACCTCCACTCATGGGGGTGTAGCTCAGTTGGTAGAGCGTCGCTGTGACCATAGGGCACCCGTTGCCCAGGTAGAAAGGCCCCGCCTAATCAGCGGGGCCTTTCGCGTTGATCGGCTCTGGGTCATCTCCCCTCTCCCCTTTGCACTTCGCCTAGGGTGCTGCTGAATTGGCAGCGGTCTTGGCAGCATCGCAACTCTATGACTGACGAACGATTCCCGGGCATGCTCGGCGCCATGATTGCACTTCGCCACACCTCACAGCAGCGACGTTCGTTCGGACTGAGTCCAGAACTCCCGGAAAGAGACAAAAAGAGACTCGGCAACACTGAAACGCGACAGAAAGACGGCGAAAAGCGACTCGGGGTCGCGAAAAACTGGTGACATGAACGCATTTCGCGGCCCGCGCACTGCCAGAGAAGCTCAAGATCGACAGAGGTCGGCACCGGCCGTTGCTGCGACGGACAGGCTGGCGGCGAGGATGACCAAAGGGCGTAGCTCGCAGACGCTGATATCAACGAGCGTTCGGGCCATAGATGCTGTGAGGCAGCGCGATCAGCGCGGACGCATCCGGGATGGTGCCCGCCGCGGTCGGCCTCACGCAGCGCCGTTGGCGCGCATGCCGGCATCGGCGCGGCTGGTCGACGGGAAATCCAAGCCAAGCACCTGGGCAGGCTTGCGAATCAGCGCTCGACACACACTCTCGGTGTTCGATCCGAGTCAGCTGTCGATCGGAACTGCTAAGCTGTCAACATGGCACACTGCTAACAGTCCAACAGTCTGCCAGTCTTATGCTACTCGCCGCTTGTAGAGGACAGCCCGATGATGAACCTCCGGCTCAAGCCCAAATCCCCGCCGATCGCCGATAAGGATCTGACTTCCGGCGAACTGTCCGAACGCGTGCAGACCGCCCGCGGCCGGTTGGCCTTCCAACACGATCCCGCGCTGCTTGACGCGCTGTCGGAGCGGGAGCTGGCCGCGAATCGCGAGCTGGCCGAACGCATTCGCGACTACGGGCGCCGCGAAGACCTCGCGCGCGTCGAAACGGCGGCCACGGCTGCCGAACGGATGCGGCGCACTGCCGACCGCCTCGCCGACCAAGAGGCCGACGACCTGGTGACCGCACGCCAGGCCATCGTCGAGCAGCGTCGCCAGCACAGCCCACACGCCCGCCTGGCCTGGTTGCATCGGCGCCGCGGCAAGGTGCTGCGCGGGCTGACGCTGCTGATGGCGTTCGCCATGATCTTTTCCGCGGTCACGGTGCAGCAGAACATCGCCCCGACCGGTGGAGTCGGCAACCCCATGTGGTGGCTGTCCTACGGTCTTGAGGGACTCATCAGCGGAATGCTGATCGCAATCGCGATCAGCGCAAGCGACACCGCCGAGTGGGTCATCGACGAGGACGAATGGAAAGTTCGCACCGCCGAGGTCGCGCTGCTGCTCGTGACAATCGGTCTCAACACCTACCCCTACATCGGCGACGGCAACGTCTATGGCATCGCTGTGCACATGATCGCGCCGGTGATGATCGGCTTCGCACTCGTCATCCACGACGCCGCGTCCAAGCGCTACAGCCGCGCGATCGAGGCCGTGACGAACTCGATCACCGAAGCCGAATCCGACATCACCGCGCGCCTGGCCGAGCTCGCTCGACTGACAGACGTACCGACCACCGCAACGCGCATCGAGTCGGAGCGCATCGATGCCACCACGCCCGCACTCGAGCAGGCCCCCGCAGTGGTGCGGGACAGTGGTGCGGGCGTGGAGAACCAACCCAGACCTGAGCCCGCAGTGCGGACCACCCCGCACCCACACTCGCACTCGGCGACCCGCACCACTGCGGGCACTGCGGGACCCGCACCCGTAGCGGAACCCGCAGTGCGGGATGACGCCCGCACTGCTGCGGGTTCCGACCCCGCACCCGCACACGCAGTGCGGGATGACACTGGTGCCGAGCCCGCACCTGGTGCGGGCGAGCTGGAGGACGCCATCGTCCACACCCACGCGGATGAGGTCGCTGACCTGCTGTTGGTGCGGACCCGCACCGAAAACCCGCACCAGTCCACCGGTAGTGATGCACCGGCTGCGGCGGCCCGCACCGCTGTGAACTCGAGCGTCGAGCCGATCGAGACAGACGTCGAACACGATCCGGTCGAGTCCGGAGCTGTGGCCGCAGTGCGACCCCGCACCACCCCGCACCAGTCGACTCCGTCCCGCGTCGAGGCCTCGCCCGCACCGATGCGCGCCCAGGCCCGCACCACCACGATGGCGGTCGGAGCAGGCACCGCGACAGCGGCGGCCCTGCAGCCACAGTGGATGTCACCGGTGTTCGAACTTGCCGCGGAGGTGAAGGCTCGCGGAATCGCGAAGACCAAGCCCGTGGAAACGGTTGCTGCGGTCATCACCGCGATCGACGCCAACGAGAAGAACAACGCCATCGCGAATGCGCCAGAGACGAAGATGTCGCACAGCACCGTGGAGAGCATCCGTAGGACCGTCGCCGAGATCCGTCACGAGCACCGCGGTGGTGGCCGCGTCATCGAGCTGAGGAAGCAGGGGAACTGATCAGTGACAACGAAACCGACGCCGCAGCAGTTTGATTCAGTGCAACATCTGTGCGCCGCACAAACCATCCTGGATCGCGCCCAGTCGACCATGGGTGAGGTCATGGAGACCATGGCTCGCCTTTCCCGCGACATCCATGACGCCGAAACCCGGATCCGGCTGGCGCTCGCCCTGCACAAGGAGCAATCCGGCGAGATCGAGGCGGCGGTACCCACAGAGGCAATGGTGCTCGCGCAGAAGGTCAGCGAGCGTGGTCTGTCGAAGCAGTCGGTCGAGATCCTCACCCAGATCTATGAGGCTGCCTCACAGCCACACATGACAGCGAACGGCATCGCCACCGCGATGGGGTTGGCGCACTCGACAGTCGACAGGGCGATCAAAGCCGCGGCCTTGGTCACCGGACCGCACCCGGTGACCAAGTAGGAGGTAAAGCAGATGACCACCGACGACCATTTGACGAATGCCCGGATTGCCATTCTCCGGAAGTTGGACGCCGAGCGAACCGACCACGACATACGAACCTGGACAACCCACTACGAGCAGCTGGACGAAACGCTCAGCATGCTGCAGACCCTGGAGACGACGGTCGACGGGCTCGACAACACCAATGAATGGCCGACACTCGATCACAGCGCTCTGATCGCGCTGCTGCAGAAGGTGGCCGTACTACGCGAGCGTCTCGATCTCATCGAAATCACCGCCCTGGAAGCCGCGCAGCACGCCGGGGTCCCCTGGGAGAGGGTCGATTCCGTTTACGCGCCGGTGTCCGCGTCAGCGGCGAAGCAGCGCTACCTGGATCTGACGGTGCGCCACAACGGCATCAGCCTGTTCGGCTTCAGCCCAGACGATCTCCCTGATGACGACGATGCCGCCGCTGGCGTCTGAAAACCGGCCTGATGCAACACATCTCGAGACAACCGATGGCTGAAAATTTGCTGATCAGGATGTCACACACTTTGTGTGGGTACGCGTGTCGTAGGCACCCTCAGGCCCCAGAATGTGGTGGGGTAAGGAGTTGGCAGGGTCTACTCCCCCGCCAAACCCGAAGCGTGACAAAAAAAGAACCCATCCTCCCACTCGCCGCGAAACGAAAGAGGACGGGTTCCGGAACCCAAGTCGGGTGCGCTCACACAAATTGTGTGGGTCGCGCGTATGACGATACAGCCACACACCGACATGTGTGGATTGGACCCGCCATACGACCGCGTGTCGCACCTGGCTCTGACTCCCAGGAAGGGACAGAGTGCTCGACGCGATGACGATGCTGGCGCAGCGATTCACGCGCGCCCAATCACCACCGCCGCGGTTGCTAACCCTTGCTATCTCCCGACACGCCGACTGGCTGGGCAAGGGTGAAGTCATGACCGCCGAGGATCAAAGGGCCCAGAATGGGTTCTCGCGCTGTCGATTAGAGACTCCGGCGTGCGGGACGGTCGATCCGTGATGATCGACGTCCCGCAACCGCCGCATGGCTCCGGCGCGCCGAAACCGCAACCGGAAGCCCGAAGGAGGTGGACCACCTAGGTGTCCAACACCTAACTAACTGAACAACCACACATCAGCAGGCTGAGCCCTTCGCGGCCAAACGATCGCTCACCTGCTGCTTTCCAAAGAAACCGCTCCGAGAAGCGGCGCCTTTGTCGTGTCCCTGAAAGGAACCCGTTGGATAACCGGTCCCATGTTAAAGCACGCTCTTGCACAACGTGTGCTAGCCAGATAGATAACCTGGTCACAACTTCATCTAAATCGGTGCCACCCCAGGTCAATCGGCCGTATAAGGCTGGTAATTCCGACGCGGTCGCCGAGAGGATCGCCGAGCTCAACCGCGACCAGTTCGGCATGTCGTGGTCGCTGCCGCTCGAGGACGGCGCCTCCGCATTGGTGCCGGTGGTCAGCGTGCGGGACTGGCTGCCACGCGTAGCCCTGGCCCTCGACAGCGAGGCCGGCCGCGCAGCAGTCGCCAAGCACTGCACCAGCGTCACAGCAGTGCTGGATTGCGCGCCGGTCGTGGGCTCATTCGCCAACCTGCACACCGGCCGCGGCATCACCGCCGCGCAAGCGACCATAGCGGAACAGACCAGCTACTCGGACAAGACCATCCGCAAGGTGCTCTACGTGCTGCGTGATCTCGGGCTCGCCAAGGACATGAAGACCGGCCGTCGGCTGTCCACGATCGAGATCGCGGCCGCACACGCCCACCACGGCGGCCGCCAGCTCAACGCGGCCAGCGTGTGGCATCTGACCGTCCCCCGCCCGTCAGCGGCCACCGAGGCCCCACTGACGCCGCGCCGGAAGTCGGCGAGCCTGGGCCGGATGAACCGCGCCGCGCACATCGCCGCGGCCGCCGAAATAAAGCCGGAAACAATGTCGTCCCCGACCAGCAGCGATGTGGTCAGCGGGCACCTATCTTCACGTACTGAAGTACGTGAAGATCCTTACGCTGGTACTGATGATTTTCTTCTCAATGAATCTTACGTTGGGAAAAAATCACCAACGCGCGCGCAAAGCGCGCACGCGGGCAAAAATTCTCGCAAAAAAGCCAAAAACGCCAGGACGGGCAGGGATCCGCGACCGCTGCACCTGCAGCTGGCGGCCGCCGGACTCGCGGCCCGCATCGTCGTCCGGGGGTCGATCACGCTCGACCAGTGGCTGTCTGACCACGGAATCCACATCGGCGCCTTCGCCGACGTCCTGACCAGGGTTGGGATCGACACCGCCCGCTGGAGCGGTGTGGGCATCAAAACCCATCTCGACGTCACGAGCTGCGCAAAAGGCCTGGACTGGCCCGATCGGATCAACAACCCCCTGGCCTTCCTGCAGATCCGGCTCGCAGGCCTGGACTGGTCCGGGCCCGCTCCCGGCGAATTCACGGACCGCAAACACCGTGCAGGCACCTCAACCGCCCCTCGCCCGAATTGTGAGCTCTGCGGCGGCGGCGGATGGGTTCTCGGTCTCGATGGGGAGGCTGTCGAGCCCGTGATCTGGTGCAAGTGCCCGACCGATCTCACAGCCAAGCAGGCAGTGGTCGAGTCGCTGGCGGCCGCGGCCGGCACCGGCACCGCGGGGTCCGCCGCTGGCGGCCAGGGCGTGGCTATCCCGGCATGGCGCAAGGCACGTGCGGCCCTGGATCTGCGCAACCCCCGCCTCAGGAAGCAGTCACCGGTCTCCAGGCCCACCTTCCGGCGATCCCGGACTTCGACCCCTATGCACCCCACCAACTTCGCCGACCCGATCCCTCGTCTTGCGGCAGATAACGCGCCAGCAGGCCACACAGACCCCATTTCGAGCGTTAACAGGACGAGCACGGACCCGCGTGAGACAGAGCCGGCGGCCGGAGACCAGTGCATGCTATGCCAGAAAGCCCCAGGCACAGTGCGCACGTCGATGCCGTCGCAGCCGCTGGTGTGTGATCCGTGCTGGGACAGCGCTGGATTCGCCGGTGTCCCAGCACCTGCCGGTACGGCCGCGGTCGGTTATCCCCGAGCCATGTCGGCGAATCGGCTCAGGTGAAGCTGATGGGCAACGGTGAATATCGCGGTCGGCCCATGTCGGTTCTTGGCCAGATGCAGGTCGGCTTCACCACCACGCGGATGGTCCCGCTCCCACGCGTCAGGACGATCAAGAAGGATCACGTAGTCCGCAATATGGGCGATGGTGCCCGAATCACGCAGATCCGCCAGGCTCATCGCCACCGGAAACGGTTGCCGCGGGCCAGGATTGGTGGACAACTGGGCGGTGGTGACGACCACGGTGTTGGTGTCGAGCGCGAAGGCCTTCAGCCGCCGAGTGATCTCACCGACCTCACGTTCACGGTTCTCATACGACATGTCCTGGCGGGCGGTCAGCAGATGCAGCGAGTCGATCACGATCAGTCGCATGCCGTACATCTCGGTGAGCTTGCCGAGGAAGCTGGTCACCGAGGCGATATCGCGGTCCTTGGGGCGGGTGATCGCGAGCGGCGCCTCGCTGACCTGGGTCATGCGTCTGGCCAGCTTCGTCCAGTCGTCGTCGGTCATGCGCCCGGTCTGCAAATCGTAGTGCTTGATCTTCGCCTCAGCGCTGATCACCCGCTGGGTCACCGCCACTGGTGTGTTGTCCAAAACCACATAGGCAGCGGGAATTCCGTGCTTGATCGCGGCGTGCCGCGCGAAGTCCAGTGCCAGCGTGCTGGACCCCACGCCCGGATGGCCAGCAACCACCGTGAGCGATCCCGGTCCGAGACCGTTGGTGATTTCATCGAGCATGGCGAACCCTGTCGGAACACCGATCGATTTCCCGCTGGCGACGGCGTCGACGTTGTCCATCATCGGCTGGAACAACTCCTCGATGAACGACCCATCAGCCTCTTCGAAACCGGCCGCCACGCCGACGTTTTCGTCATCATCGACTGGCGCCTGGTCCTCGTTTTCGCTGAAGTCATCCCCGATCTGGCTTCCCGCCGCGGGGGTCTCAGTGGAGTCTGGCACCCGCTCGTTATACCCCAGCCACCTGACTCCACTGTCCCGGATCCGACAGAAAGTGAAGTACCACAGTGCATCTCAAAAACTGGAAGGACATCGTCGGTGAGGAGATCGCGGCCCACTGCACTCCTGTAGCGCTTCGGGACAACGTTCTGATCATCCATGTCACCGGCGGATCTGCGTGGGCCGTGCAGCTGCGGATGCTGCAAGGACTGCTGCTGAAACGGATCGCCGAAATCGGAGGGGAACAGATCACAGCGCTGCGGATCGTGGATCCCGCCGCCGAATTCGCCGAACAGTTCGACCTGGTCGGGGACCTTCTTGTGCCGATGATGGACGAGATCGACACCGCTGTCAGCGCCGGCGTCCCTGGGCGGATCTCGTCCGGCTTCGCCCGGTTCGACGAGATCACCGCAGGAGGGTTTCAGGGCGGAACGTTGACCGTCCTTGCTGGTTCTCCTGGCGCGGGATCCACTGCGCTCGCGCTCGGGTTTGTCCGTACCGCCGCGATCCGGCACCGGATCGGCGCGGCCTACTTGCCTCTGGGTACTTCCCCATGGTCGATCACTCAACGGCTGCTCTCCGCTGAGGCCGGAATCGAAACGGAACGCTTGAAAACAGGACGGCTATCCCAGCTCGACCGCAGGACGGTGGCGCGCTGCCGATCTGAGATCGACAAAGCACCACTGGTGATCAAACGCCCCGATAGCCGCGATATCACGGTGCTCACCCAACAGATCACGGAGCTGGCCGCCGACGGCGCGCGCCTGAGCGTCGTCGACCCGCTGCACAAGATCAACATAGGCGACCTCCCCTTCGAGAACCGGCAACGGGAAGTCTCCGAAGTCACCCGCCAATTGAAAGTTCTCGCTCTCGACACCAACACAGCGATCATCACCACCGCACACCTGTCCTCACCACGCCAACGGATCGACTACCGCCAGCACCTGTCAGACCTGCGCGAATCAGGCTCCATAGCCCATATCGCGGACCTCGTAGTCCTGATCAATCGACCCAGCCTCTGGACCGATGACACACCCCGCATCGACGAGGTCGACCTGGATATCGCCAAGCACCGCCACGGCCCTGCCGACGTAGAACTCACCGTTGAGCACCAACTCCATCTGTCGCGACTGATCGGCCCGGGCCAGGTGCGTCGGCAGTGGTAAGCCTGATCGGCGGTGAGACGACGCCGAGCAACGAAAACATCGTCGTCACCCAACCATGAGGTGGCCACAGACGACCACCAGCACCGGGGTCGATCGGGATCCAGCACGAGGAATTAGCCCGTAACCTGGGCAAATTGGCCGATTAGAAGCTGGGCCAGGACGAAAACCACGATCATCCATCCACAGCTCCGGGCAGCCTACTACAGGATTTCTCTCACAGGAAAGAACTACAGGGGCCCCGGCGATTCCACCTATGACCAGCGAAAATGCGGCGGCCTGGTCGGCCGTTTATGCGTAACGGTCGGCCGTTTATGCGTGCCATCTTGGTATTTTCCAGCTCTGCGGGTCGGCCGTTTATGCGTGGATAACTCGCCCTGAACGCCGAGTTATCCACAGGCGCGCTGGGTCGGCCGTTTATGCGTGAGAACCACCGCAGCGCCAACCACGGTCGGCCGTTTATGCGTTGACCCGCGCACCCGGTCGGCCGTTTATGCGCACCACTGGTTGTCGGTCAACGCCTGCCCGAGAAGGCAGTGCGCGGTGGACCGGTCGGCTGTTTATGCGTAGCAATGCCCCTAATGGCGTCCGCCGCCAGCACGCCGTACTCACCCCCGCAAAACGGGCGATAATGGCCGCCGCAGTATCGAGGGTTACGCCCGCTGTACTGGCGTTATGCAGGACGTCGGGTCGGCCGTTTATGCGCAGCGGACCCTGATCCCTGCCCTCTGCCTGATCTTGGTCGGCCGTTTATGCGTACCGGTCTGGTGATCTTGCCTGTCGATCCGCACGCGACACGCCACCGCAGCTCAGCCCACGTCCCGCAAGCGTGCGTGCCATGCTTGATACCCATGTCGTCCCGAGAGTTGGAGCTGGCCAGCGCCGCCGCCGAACTCTGGACCTCCCCCGATCAAGAGATCGGCTACCTCGCAAGGCTTTTCAGCCAGACCAGCCTCCCATACCAGAACCCCGGCGACCTTCCCGTCTGGTATCGGCGCAACGGCGCCCTGACCCTCACCGTCCAGCCGGGCGTGCGGATCGACGCTCACGGCAACCCGAAAAGCCTGGGATACCCCTACGGCACCGTGCCGCGGCTCCTGCTGACCTGGCTGTCGACCGAAGCGGTCCGAACCAAGAGCCCCGAGCTGGTCCTCGGTGAGTCACTGTCGGAATTCATGCGCAAACTCGACCTGACCCCCACCGGCGGCAAGAACGGCACCATCACCCGACTCCGCGGGCAGATGGAAAGACTCTTCCAAGCCAACCTGTCCGTCCGCATCGACGACGGCGACCCCGACCACCAGGCCGGGGCCAAACTATCGGTCGCATCCAGCTACGACCTGTGGTGGGCCAAGGGCGACCAACCCGCCCTCCTACCATCCACCGTGCGCCTCACCGGCGAATTCTTCGACGAAGTCACCACCAGGCCCGTCCCCGTAGACCTCGGCGCGCTCCGCGCGCTGCGCCGCTCCCCCATGCGCCTGGACATCTACGCCTGGCTCACCCACCGCATGAGCTACCTACAACGCCAGACCGTCATCCCCTGGGAGGCGCTGCGCTTCCAATTCGGGTCCATCCTCAAAGACACCAAACAAGGCCGCCAGCAGTTCAAGCGGGACTTCGAGCGCCACCTCAAAGAAGTACTCGTCGTCTACCGCGACGCGCGCGTCGAGATCACCCCCGCCGGCGTCGTTCTGAAACCGAGCTTCACCCACGTCCCGTTCAAGGGCGTCCGCGCCTTGCAGAGAAGCGCAGACGCCTTGGAAGGCAACAGCTTCAGCTGATTCTCCAGGTCGGATCCGCGTGGTCCGTGCAGCTGCGGAGACTGGGCATTTCGCTCATCGTGAATAGCCGCGTTCGATCCGGGACCGGGTGAACGCTTTGGCCGGAGTGCCGCGGCATTCAATGCCACGGAGGTGTCGACGTGTGCCTTCAAGCGGCGGGGCAGCGTCCAGGACAGTGGTGGGATGTTCCAGGGCGTAGCGCTTGCGCGCGGCCGCGGCCCGGTCGGCATCGCGGCCGGTGACGGCGAGCGAGTACGCCTGGATCTTCTTCGAGCGGGCCTCGCGGCTGAACTTGGTCAGCTCGTCGTGGCGCGGCCCGGCTGGCACGGTGGTCCGCAGTTCCTTGTCGAGCTGCGCGAGGGCGCGCCCGATCTCCGCGATCCGCGTGATAGTGGTGGCGTCACGAGGGAGCAATCTCAGCTCCTCGAGCACATCGCCGAATCGTTGTTCCAGACTGCGCATTTCACAGCTCCCCTTGCCTCGTAGCGGCCTGATCGGCCCGCCGACCGGGTTCAGAGACCAGAGTACGACCAGACACCGACAGCGCCAGCAGATCGGACGCCATGTGCGCGCCGGTTGCTTATTCGACCTGGGTGCTGGCTGTGTCGCCCTCGGGGCGCGGCCTGTCAGCTTCTGCCTCACTCGACATCGCCGAGACGGCGGGCACCGCGAGCAGGGTCAGCGCGAGCTGCGCGCGAATGTTGTTTCGCTGTGCCTCGTTGGTGATGGCGGCCGCCAGTTCACGCGCCGCGCTCAGCCGTCGGTCATCACGACTTTCTTCTCGCAGGAGCGCACCCTGCTCAAGCATGCTGCGCCGGGCTCGGTTCGATTGGACGAAGAACAGGGAGGCGGTCAGGTTGATGACGATGCCTGCGGTGGAAGCGACGATGCTGGCGTAACGGTCCCCGGTGCCCGGTGCATTCCAGATCGCAAGGCCGATACCGATCAGCAGGACGGTTGCACCGATCACGGCGAACGTGAGACTGATGCGGAAGCTGTTGCGCGCCTGAGCAAGCCCCTGGGTGTACATCTCCCGCAGGATGGCTTCCTGCTTTTCCATCGACTCCGAGACACGGGCAGCTTCGGTGTCGGGAACGAAGCTGGTGATCGTATCGACCGATGCGCCTTCGCTGACGTTGATTATGGTCTGCGGCCGAGGGGTGACCCCTTTTGCGATGTCATCACGAACCTGGTCCGCCTCGGTCGCCAAGGAACCAACCCCAGCGGCAAGCTGCGTGATAAATAGCGGTGCCGCCACTCCAAAAACCGCACCGGCAGTCGGCGGAAGGTCCGGAACGGCTGCTGCGACGGCGAACGCCAGCCCGGCTCCGAGCACACATCGGATGAATACGGCCAACGCGTAGATTGCGCCCGATCCGTCCTCCCAAGGCCACTCTTTGGTTCGACGTGTGCCTTCAAGGAACATGACCGCGCTGTAGGCGACCGCTCCTGCCGCCCCCCACAGGGCAAACTCCCACATAGCAACAGAACGTTAGGTGCATGAAGCCAGTGAAGCGACCAGTTCGCCAGATACCGGGTCGTGTGACTTCCTTGAGGTGCCTGCTGGCTCTCACCAGCCGGATATACGCGCGCGCGGGGCCCGGGCACCGTGGTGGCTGTAACGAAACGCCTTGAAGGCCGGGAGTACGCCAGTTCAGGCTGCCAACAGCACAGGAACGCAGCAGTCCGAAGGGGGTGTACAAAGCCGGGGAAGTTGGAAAATAATCAAAGAAGAAATGAAGGAAGTAATCTAGAAATCTTGGGAATCTTCCATTATGATGGAAGATAGCAACTACGAAGGAGCGGAAATTGAGCAACGAGCTGGATCGCATTCACTCGGTCACGACCCGCTTGCGCGGATACGACCTGGTATTGCTCGATCAGGCCATCGCGCAGTGGAAATTGACAGTCGGATCTCGGAAGATCGACACCTCCGTGGCATTGAATGCCGCGGCACTCCTGATCATCCGCGCGGGCGACGAAAACCTCATTCGAGAGCATGCCGAACGGAAGGGCATGCCTGATCAGGACCTCGAAAAGCTGATCGGATACTACAAGTGGTTTTTCGACGAGTACTTCGAGGTCCTGCGAGACGTGGTCGAGACGCGGAAAAGGCTGGACGGCCGCCGCAAAGGCGACAGTGGGGAGGAATAAACGAACGGTCCCAGGTGCGCACGGAAGGAAGATTGCCACCTGGGACCGATTACGTTACACTCCGCAACCATGCCAAGAATAAACGACGACAATGGAAGTTACGATGGAAATAAATAACGGAAAGAAGGAAGAAAGTAATTAAAGTAAGTTTCTGAAACTTACTTTAATTACTTTCTTCCTTCTTTCCGTTATTTATTTCCATCGTAACTTCCATTGTCGTCGTTTATTCTTGGCATGGTTGCGGAGTGTAACGTAATCGGTCCCAGGTGGCAATCTTCCTTCCGTGCGCACCTGGGACCGTTCGTTTATTCCTCCCCACTGTCGCCTTTGCGGCGGCCGTCCAGCCTTTTCCGCGTCTCGACCACGTCTCGCAGGACCTCGAAGTACTCGTCGAAAAACCACTTGTAGTATCCGATCAGCTTTTCGAGGTCCTGATCAGGCATGCCCTTCCGTTCGGCATGCTCTCGAATGAGGTTTTCGTCGCCCGCGCGGATGATCAGGAGTGCCGCGGCATTCAATGCCACGGAGGTGTCGATCTTCCGAGATCCGACTGTCAATTTCCACTGCGCGATGGCCTGATCGAGCAATACCAGGTCGTATCCGCGCAAGCGGGTCGTGACCGAGTGAATGCGATCCAGCTCGTTGCTCAATTTCCGCTCCTTCGTAGTTGCTATCTTCCATCATAATGGAAGATTCCCAAGATTTCTAGATTACTTCCTTCATTTCTTCTTTGATTATTTTCCAACTTCCCCGGCTTTGTACACCCCCTTCGGACTGCTGCGTTCCTGTGCTGTTGGCAGCCTGAACTGGCGTACTCCCGGCCTTCAAGGCGTTTCGTTACAGCCACCACGGTGCCCGGGCCCCGCGCGCGCGTATATCCGGCTGGTGAGAGCCAGCAGGCACCTCAAGGAAGTCACACGACCCGGTATCTGGCGAACTGGTCGCTTCACTGGCTTCATGCACCTAACGTTCTGTTGCTATGTGGGAGTTTGCCCTGTGGGGGGCGGCAGGAGCGGTCGCCTACAGCGCGGTCATGTTCCTTGAAGGCACACGTCGAACCAAAGAGTGGCCTTGGGAGGACGGATCGGGCGCAATCTACGCGTTGGCCGTATTCATCCGATGTGTGCTCGGAGCCGGGCTGGCGTTCGCCGTCGCAGCAGCCGTTCCGGACCTTCCGCCGACTGCCGGTGCGGTTTTTGGAGTGGCGGCACCGCTATTTATCACGCAGCTTGCCGCTGGGGTTGGTTCCTTGGCGACCGAGGCGGACCAGGTTCGTGATGACATCGCAAAAGGGGTCACCCCTCGGCCGCAGACCATAATCAACGTCAGCGAAGGCGCATCGGTCGATACGATCACCAGCTTCGTTCCCGACACCGAAGCTGCCCGTGTCTCGGAGTCGATGGAAAAGCAGGAAGCCATCCTGCGGGAGATGTACACCCAGGGGCTTGCTCAGGCGCGCAACAGCTTCCGCATCAGTCTCACGTTCGCCGTGATCGGTGCAACCGTCCTGCTGATCGGTATCGGCCTTGCGATCTGGAATGCACCGGGCACCGGGGACCGTTACGCCAGCATCGTCGCTTCCACCGCAGGCATCGTCATCAACCTGACCGCCTCCCTGTTCTTCGTCCAATCGAACCGAGCCCGGCGCAGCATGCTTGAGCAGGGTGCGCTCCTGCGAGAAGAAAGTCGTGATGACCGACGGCTGAGCGCGGCGCGTGAACTGGCGGCCGCCATCACCAACGAGGCACAGCGAAACAACATTCGCGCGCAGCTCGCGCTGACCCTGCTCGCGGTGCCCGCCGTCTCGGCGATGTCGAGTGAGGCAGAAGCTGACAGGCCGCGCCCCGAGGGCGACACAGCCAGCACCCAGGTCGAATAAGCAACCGGCGCGCACATGGCGTCCGATCTGCTGGCGCTGTCGGTGTCTGGTCGTACTCTGGTCTCTGAACCCGGTCGGCGGGCCGATCAGGCCGCTACGAGGCAAGGGGAGCTGTGAAATGCGCAGTCTGGAACAACGATTCGGCGATGTGCTCGAGGAGCTGAGATTGCTCCCTCGTGACGCCACCACTATCACGCGGATCGCGGAGATCGGGCGCGCCCTCGCGCAGCTCGACAAGGAACTGCGGACCACCGTGCCAGCCGGGCCGCGCCACGACGAGCTGACCAAGTTCAGCCGCGAGGCCCGCTCGAAGAAGATCCAGGCGTACTCGCTCGCCGTCACCGGCCGCGATGCCGACCGGGCCGCGGCCGCGCGCAAGCGCTACGCCCTGGAACATCCCACCACTGTCCTGGACGCTGCCCCGCCGCTTGAAGGCACACGTCGACACCTCCGTGGCATTGAATGCCGCGGCACTCCGGCCAAAGCGTTCACCCGGTCCCGGATCGAACGCGGCTATTCACGATGAGCGAAATGCCCAGTCTCCGCAGCTGCACGGACCACGCGGATCCGACCTGGAGAATCAGCTGAAGCTGTTGCCTTCCAAGGCGTCTGCGCTTCTCTGCAAGGCGCGGACGCCCTTGAACGGGACGTGGGTGAAGCTCGGTTTCAGAACGACGCCGGCGGGGGTGATCTCGACGCGCGCGTCGCGGTAGACGACGAGTACTTCTTTGAGGTGGCGCTCGAAGTCCCGCTTGAACTGCTGGCGGCCTTGTTTGGTGTCTTTGAGGATGGACCCGAATTGGAAGCGCAGCGCCTCCCAGGGGATGACGGTCTGGCGTTGTAGGTAGCTCATGCGGTGGGTGAGCCAGGCGTAGATGTCCAGGCGCATGGGGGAGCGGCGCAGCGCGCGGAGCGCGCCGAGGTCTACGGGGACGGGCCTGGTGGTGACTTCGTCGAAGAATTCGCCGGTGAGGCGCACGGTGGATGGTAGGAGGGCGGGTTGGTCGCCCTTGGCCCACCACAGGTCGTAGCTGGATGCGACCGATAGTTTGGCCCCGGCCTGGTGGTCGGGGTCGCCGTCGTCGATGCGGACGGACAGGTTGGCTTGGAAGAGTCTTTCCATCTGCCCGCGGAGTCGGGTGATGGTGCCGTTCTTGCCGCCGGTGGGGGTCAGGTCGAGTTTGCGCATGAATTCCGACAGTGACTCACCGAGGACCAGCTCGGGGCTCTTGGTTCGGACCGCTTCGGTCGACAGCCAGGTCAGCAGGAGCCGCGGCACGGTGCCGTAGGGGTATCCCAGGCTTTTCGGGTTGCCGTGAGCGTCGATCCGCACGCCCGGCTGGACGGTGAGGGTCAGGGCGCCGTTGCGCCGATACCAGACGGGAAGGTCGCCGGGGTTCTGGTATGGGAGGCTGGTCTGGCTGAAAAGCCTTGCGAGGTAGCCGATCTCTTGATCGGGGGAGGTCCAGAGTTCGGCGGCGGCGCTGGCCAGCTCCAACTCTCGGGACGACATGGGTATCAAGCATGGCACGCACGCTTGCGGGACGTGGGCTGAGCTGCGGTGGCGTGTCGCGTGCGGATCGACAGGCAAGATCACCAGACCGGTACGCATAAACGGCCGACCAAGATCAGGCAGAGGGCAGGGATCAGGGTCCGCTGCGCATAAACGGCCGACCCGACGTCCTGCATAACGCCAGTACAGCGGGCGTAACCCTCGATACTGCGGCGGCCATTATCGCCCGTTTTGCGGGGGTGAGTACGGCGTGCTGGCGGCGGACGCCATTAGGGGCATTGCTACGCATAAACAGCCGACCGGTCCACCGCGCACTGCCTTCTCGGGCAGGCGTTGACCGACAACCAGTGGTGCGCATAAACGGCCGACCGGGTGCGCGGGTCAACGCATAAACGGCCGACCGTGGTTGGCGCTGCGGTGGTTCTCACGCATAAACGGCCGACCCAGCGCGCCTGTGGATAACTCGGCGTTCAGGGCGAGTTATCCACGCATAAACGGCCGACCCGCAGAGCTGGAAAATACCAAGATGGCACGCATAAACGGCCGACCGTTACGCATAAACGGCCGACCAGGCCGCCGCATTTTCGCTGGTCATAGGTGGAATCGCCGGGGCCCCTGTAGTTCTTTCCTGTGAGAGAAATCCTGTAGTAGGCTGCCCGGAGCTGTGGATGGATGATCGTGGTTTTCGTCCTGGCCCAGCTTCTAATCGGCCAATTTGCCCAGGTTACGGGCTAATTCCTCGTGCTGGATCCCGATCGACCCCGGTGCTGGTGGTCGTCTGTGGCCACCTCATGGTTGGGTGACGACGATGTTTTCGTTGCTCGGCGTCGTCTCACCGCCGATCAGGCTTACCACTGCCGACGCACCTGGCCCGGGCCGATCAGTCGCGACAGATGGAGTTGGTGCTCAACGGTGAGTTCTACGTCGGCAGGGCCGTGGCGGTGCTTGGCGATATCCAGGTCGACCTCGTCGATGCGGGGTGTGTCATCGGTCCAGAGGCTGGGTCGATTGATCAGGACTACGAGGTCCGCGATATGGGCTATGGAGCCTGATTCGCGCAGGTCTGACAGGTGCTGGCGGTAGTCGATCCGTTGGCGTGGTGAGGACAGGTGTGCGGTGGTGATGATCGCTGTGTTGGTGTCGAGAGCGAGAACTTTCAATTGGCGGGTGACTTCGGAGACTTCCCGTTGCCGGTTCTCGAAGGGGAGGTCGCCTATGTTGATCTTGTGCAGCGGGTCGACGACGCTCAGGCGCGCGCCGTCGGCGGCCAGCTCCGTGATCTGTTGGGTGAGCACCGTGATATCGCGGCTATCGGGGCGTTTGATCACCAGTGGTGCTTTGTCGATCTCAGATCGGCAGCGCGCCACCGTCCTGCGGTCGAGCTGGGATAGCCGTCCTGTTTTCAAGCGTTCCGTTTCGATTCCGGCCTCAGCGGAGAGCAGCCGTTGAGTGATCGACCATGGGGAAGTACCCAGAGGCAAGTAGGCCGCGCCGATCCGGTGCCGGATCGCGGCGGTACGGACAAACCCGAGCGCGAGCGCAGTGGATCCCGCGCCAGGAGAACCAGCAAGGACGGTCAACGTTCCGCCCTGAAACCCTCCTGCGGTGATCTCGTCGAACCGGGCGAAGCCGGACGAGATCCGCCCAGGGACGCCGGCGCTGACAGCGGTGTCGATCTCGTCCATCATCGGCACAAGAAGGTCCCCGACCAGGTCGAACTGTTCGGCGAATTCGGCGGCGGGATCCACGATCCGCAGCGCTGTGATCTGTTCCCCTCCGATTTCGGCGATCCGTTTCAGCAGCAGTCCTTGCAGCATCCGCAGCTGCACGGCCCACGCAGATCCGCCGGTGACATGGATGATCAGAACGTTGTCCCGAAGCGCTACAGGAGTGCAGTGGGCCGCGATCTCCTCACCGACGATGTCCTTCCAGTTTTTGAGATGCACTGTGGTACTTCACTTTCTGTCGGATCCGGGACAGTGGAGTCAGGTGGCTGGGGTATAACGAGCGGGTGCCAGACTCCACTGAGACCCCCGCGGCGGGAAGCCAGATCGGGGATGACTTCAGCGAAAACGAGGACCAGGCGCCAGTCGATGATGACGAAAACGTCGGCGTGGCGGCCGGTTTCGAAGAGGCTGATGGGTCGTTCATCGAGGAGTTGTTCCAGCCGATGATGGACAACGTCGACGCCGTCGCCAGCGGGAAATCGATCGGTGTTCCGACAGGGTTCGCCATGCTCGATGAAATCACCAACGGTCTCGGACCGGGATCGCTCACGGTGGTTGCTGGCCATCCGGGCGTGGGGTCCAGCACGCTGGCACTGGACTTCGCGCGGCACGCCGCGATCAAGCACGGAATTCCCGCTGCCTATGTGGTTTTGGACAACACACCAGTGGCGGTGACCCAGCGGGTGATCAGCGCTGAGGCGAAGATCAAGCACTACGATTTGCAGACCGGGCGCATGACCGACGACGACTGGACGAAGCTGGCCAGACGCATGACCCAGGTCAGCGAGGCGCCGCTCGCGATCACCCGCCCCAAGGACCGCGATATCGCCTCGGTGACCAGCTTCCTCGGCAAGCTCACCGAGATGTACGGCATGCGACTGATCGTGATCGACTCGCTGCATCTGCTGACCGCCCGCCAGGACATGTCGTATGAGAACCGTGAACGTGAGGTCGGTGAGATCACTCGGCGGCTGAAGGCCTTCGCGCTCGACACCAACACCGTGGTCGTCACCACCGCCCAGTTGTCCACCAATCCTGGCCCGCGGCAACCGTTTCCGGTGGCGATGAGCCTGGCGGATCTGCGTGATTCGGGCACCATCGCCCATATTGCGGACTACGTGATCCTTCTTGATCGTCCTGACGCGTGGGAGCGGGACCATCCGCGTGGTGGTGAAGCCGACCTGCATCTGGCCAAGAACCGACATGGGCCGACCGCGATATTCACCGTTGCCCATCAGCTTCACCTGAGCCGATTCGCCGACATGGCTCGGGGATAACCGACCGCGGCCGTACCGGCAGGTGCTGGGACACCGGCGAATCCAGCGCTGTCCCAGCACGGATCACACACCAGCGGCTGCGACGGCATCGACGTGCGCACTGTGCCTGGGGCTTTCTGGCATAGCATGCACTGGTCTCCGGCCGCCGGCTCTGTCTCACGCGGGTCCGTGCTCGTCCTGTTAACGCTCGAAATGGGGTCTGTGTGGCCTGCTGGCGCGTTATCTGCCGCAAGACGAGGGATCGGGTCGGCGAAGTTGGTGGGGTGCATAGGGGTCGAAGTCCGGGATCGCCGGAAGGTGGGCCTGGAGACCGGTGACTGCTTCCTGAGGCGGGGGTTGCGCAGATCCAGGGCCGCACGTGCCTTGCGCCATGCCGGGATAGCCACGCCCTGGCCGCCAGCGGCGGACCCCGCGGTGCCGGTGCCGGCCGCGGCCGCCAGCGACTCGACCACTGCCTGCTTGGCTGTGAGATCGGTCGGGCACTTGCACCAGATCACGGGCTCGACAGCCTCCCCATCGAGACCGAGAACCCATCCGCCGCCGCCGCAGAGCTCACAATTCGGGCGAGGGGCGGTTGAGGTGCCTGCACGGTGTTTGCGGTCCGTGAATTCGCCGGGAGCGGGCCCGGACCAGTCCAGGCCTGCGAGCCGGATCTGCAGGAAGGCCAGGGGGTTGTTGATCCGATCGGGCCAGTCCAGGCCTTTTGCGCAGCTCGTGACGTCGAGATGGGTTTTGATGCCCACACCGCTCCAGCGGGCGGTGTCGATCCCAACCCTGGTCAGGACGTCGGCGAAGGCGCCGATGTGGATTCCGTGGTCAGACAGCCACTGGTCGAGCGTGATCGACCCCCGGACGACGATGCGGGCCGCGAGTCCGGCGGCCGCCAGCTGCAGGTGCAGCGGTCGCGGATCCCTGCCCGTCCTGGCGTTTTTGGCTTTTTTGCGAGAATTTTTGCCCGCGTGCGCGCTTTGCGCGCGCGTTGGTGATTTTTTCCCAACGTAAGATTCATTGAGAAGAAAATCATCAGTACCAGCGTAAGGATCTTCACGTACTTCAGTACGTGAAGATAGGTGCCCGCTGACCACATCGCTGCTGGTCGGGGACGACATTGTTTCCGGCTTTATTTCGGCGGCCGCGGCGATGTGCGCGGCGCGGTTCATCCGGCCCAGGCTCGCCGACTTCCGGCGCGGCGTCAGTGGGGCCTCGGTGGCCGCTGACGGGCGGGGGACGGTCAGATGCCACACGCTGGCCGCGTTGAGCTGGCGGCCGCCGTGGTGGGCGTGTGCGGCCGCGATCTCGATCGTGGACAGCCGACGGCCGGTCTTCATGTCCTTGGCGAGCCCGAGATCACGCAGCACGTAGAGCACCTTGCGGATGGTCTTGTCCGAGTAGCTGGTCTGTTCCGCTATGGTCGCTTGCGCGGCGGTGATGCCGCGGCCGGTGTGCAGGTTGGCGAATGAGCCCACGACCGGCGCGCAATCCAGCACTGCTGTGACGCTGGTGCAGTGCTTGGCGACTGCTGCGCGGCCGGCCTCGCTGTCGAGGGCCAGGGCTACGCGTGGCAGCCAGTCCCGCACGCTGACCACCGGCACCAATGCGGAGGCGCCGTCCTCGAGCGGCAGCGACCACGACATGCCGAACTGGTCGCGGTTGAGCTCGGCGATCCTCTCGGCGACCGCGTCGGAATTACCAGCCTTATACGGCCGATTGACCTGGGGTGGCACCGATTTAGATGAAGTTGTGACCAGGTTATCTATCTGGCTAGCACACGTTGTGCAAGAGCGTGCTTTAACATGGGACCGGTTATCCAACGGGTTCCTTTCAGGGACACGACAAAGGCGCCGCTTCTCGGAGCGGTTTCTTTGGAAAGCAGCAGGTGAGCGATCGTTTGGCCGCGAAGGGCTCAGCCTGCTGATGTGTGGTTGTTCAGTTAGTTAGGTGTTGGACACCTAGGTGGTCCACCTCCTTCGGGCTTCCGGTTGCGGTTTCGGCGCGCCGGAGCCATGCGGCGGTTGCGGGACGTCGATCATCACGGATCGACCGTCCCGCACGCCGGAGTCTCTAATCGACAGCGCGAGAACCCATTCTGGGCCCTTTGATCCTCGGCGGTCATGACTTCACCCTTGCCCAGCCAGTCGGCGTGTCGGGAGATAGCAAGGGTTAGCAACCGCGGCGGTGGTGATTGGGCGCGCGTGAATCGCTGCGCCAGCATCGTCATCGCGTCGAGCACTCTGTCCCTTCCTGGGAGTCAGAGCCAGGTGCGACACGCGGTCGTATGGCGGGTCCAATCCACACATGTCGGTGTGTGGCTGTATCGTCATACGCGCGACCCACACAATTTGTGTGAGCGCACCCGACTTGGGTTCCGGAACCCGTCCTCTTTCGTTTCGCGGCGAGTGGGAGGATGGGTTCTTTTTTTGTCACGCTTCGGGTTTGGCGGGGGAGTAGACCCTGCCAACTCCTTACCCCACCACATTCTGGGGCCTGAGGGTGCCTACGACACGCGTACCCACACAAAGTGTGTGACATCCTGATCAGCAAATTTTCAGCCATCGGTTGTCTCGAGATGTGTTGCATCAGGCCGGTTTTCAGACGCCAGCGGCGGCATCGTCGTCATCAGGGAGATCGTCTGGGCTGAAGCCGAACAGGCTGATGCCGTTGTGGCGCACCGTCAGATCCAGGTAGCGCTGCTTCGCCGCTGACGCGGACACCGGCGCGTAAACGGAATCGACCCTCTCCCAGGGGACCCCGGCGTGCTGCGCGGCTTCCAGGGCGGTGATTTCGATGAGATCGAGACGCTCGCGTAGTACGGCCACCTTCTGCAGCAGCGCGATCAGAGCGCTGTGATCGAGTGTCGGCCATTCATTGGTGTTGTCGAGCCCGTCGACCGTCGTCTCCAGGGTCTGCAGCATGCTGAGCGTTTCGTCCAGCTGCTCGTAGTGGGTTGTCCAGGTTCGTATGTCGTGGTCGGTTCGCTCGGCGTCCAACTTCCGGAGAATGGCAATCCGGGCATTCGTCAAATGGTCGTCGGTGGTCATCTGCTTTACCTCCTACTTGGTCACCGGGTGCGGTCCGGTGACCAAGGCCGCGGCTTTGATCGCCCTGTCGACTGTCGAGTGCGCCAACCCCATCGCGGTGGCGATGCCGTTCGCTGTCATGTGTGGCTGTGAGGCAGCCTCATAGATCTGGGTGAGGATCTCGACCGACTGCTTCGACAGACCACGCTCGCTGACCTTCTGCGCGAGCACCATTGCCTCTGTGGGTACCGCCGCCTCGATCTCGCCGGATTGCTCCTTGTGCAGGGCGAGCGCCAGCCGGATCCGGGTTTCGGCGTCATGGATGTCGCGGGAAAGGCGAGCCATGGTCTCCATGACCTCACCCATGGTCGACTGGGCGCGATCCAGGATGGTTTGTGCGGCGCACAGATGTTGCACTGAATCAAACTGCTGCGGCGTCGGTTTCGTTGTCACTGATCAGTTCCCCTGCTTCCTCAGCTCGATGACGCGGCCACCACCGCGGTGCTCGTGACGGATCTCGGCGACGGTCCTACGGATGCTCTCCACGGTGCTGTGCGACATCTTCGTCTCTGGCGCATTCGCGATGGCGTTGTTCTTCTCGTTGGCGTCGATCGCGGTGATGACCGCAGCAACCGTTTCCACGGGCTTGGTCTTCGCGATTCCGCGAGCCTTCACCTCCGCGGCAAGTTCGAACACCGGTGACATCCACTGTGGCTGCAGGGCCGCCGCTGTCGCGGTGCCTGCTCCGACCGCCATCGTGGTGGTGCGGGCCTGGGCGCGCATCGGTGCGGGCGAGGCCTCGACGCGGGACGGAGTCGACTGGTGCGGGGTGGTGCGGGGTCGCACTGCGGCCACAGCTCCGGACTCGACCGGATCGTGTTCGACGTCTGTCTCGATCGGCTCGACGCTCGAGTTCACAGCGGTGCGGGCCGCCGCAGCCGGTGCATCACTACCGGTGGACTGGTGCGGGTTTTCGGTGCGGGTCCGCACCAACAGCAGGTCAGCGACCTCATCCGCGTGGGTGTGGACGATGGCGTCCTCCAGCTCGCCCGCACCAGGTGCGGGCTCGGCACCAGTGTCATCCCGCACTGCGTGTGCGGGTGCGGGGTCGGAACCCGCAGCAGTGCGGGCGTCATCCCGCACTGCGGGTTCCGCTACGGGTGCGGGTCCCGCAGTGCCCGCAGTGGTGCGGGTCGCCGAGTGCGAGTGTGGGTGCGGGGTGGTCCGCACTGCGGGCTCAGGTCTGGGTTGGTTCTCCACGCCCGCACCACTGTCCCGCACCACTGCGGGGGCCTGCTCGAGTGCGGGCGTGGTGGCATCGATGCGCTCCGACTCGATGCGCGTTGCGGTGGTCGGTACGTCTGTCAGTCGAGCGAGCTCGGCCAGGCGCGCGGTGATGTCGGATTCGGCTTCGGTGATCGAGTTCGTCACGGCCTCGATCGCGCGGCTGTAGCGCTTGGACGCGGCGTCGTGGATGACGAGTGCGAAGCCGATCATCACCGGCGCGATCATGTGCACAGCGATGCCATAGACGTTGCCGTCGCCGATGTAGGGGTAGGTGTTGAGACCGATTGTCACGAGCAGCAGCGCGACCTCGGCGGTGCGAACTTTCCATTCGTCCTCGTCGATGACCCACTCGGCGGTGTCGCTTGCGCTGATCGCGATTGCGATCAGCATTCCGCTGATGAGTCCCTCAAGACCGTAGGACAGCCACCACATGGGGTTGCCGACTCCACCGGTCGGGGCGATGTTCTGCTGCACCGTGACCGCGGAAAAGATCATGGCGAACGCCATCAGCAGCGTCAGCCCGCGCAGCACCTTGCCGCGGCGCCGATGCAACCAGGCCAGGCGGGCGTGTGGGCTGTGCTGGCGACGCTGCTCGACGATGGCCTGGCGTGCGGTCACCAGGTCGTCGGCCTCTTGGTCGGCGAGGCGGTCGGCAGTGCGCCGCATCCGTTCGGCAGCCGTGGCCGCCGTTTCGACGCGCGCGAGGTCTTCGCGGCGCCCGTAGTCGCGAATGCGTTCGGCCAGCTCGCGATTCGCGGCCAGCTCCCGCTCCGACAGCGCGTCAAGCAGCGCGGGATCGTGTTGGAAGGCCAACCGGCCGCGGGCGGTCTGCACGCGTTCGGACAGTTCGCCGGAAGTCAGATCCTTATCGGCGATCGGCGGGGATTTGGGCTTGAGCCGGAGGTTCATCATCGGGCTGTCCTCTACAAGCGGCGAGTAGCATAAGACTGGCAGACTGTTGGACTGTTAGCAGTGTGCCATGTTGACAGCTTAGCAGTTCCGATCGACAGCTGACTCGGATCGAACACCGAGAGTGTGTGTCGAGCGCTGATTCGCAAGCCTGCCCAGGTGCTTGGCTTGGATTTCCCGTCGACCAGCCGCGCCGATGCCGGCATGCGCGCCAACGGCGCTGCGTGAGGCCGACCGCGGCGGGCACCATCCCGGATGCGTCCGCGCTGATCGCGCTGCCTCACAGCATCTATGGCCCGAACGCTCGTTGATATCAGCGTCTGCGAGCTACGCCCTTTGGTCATCCTCGCCGCCAGCCTGTCCGTCGCAGCAACGGCCGGTGCCGACCTCTGTCGATCTTGAGCTTCTCTGGCAGTGCGCGGGCCGCGAAATGCGTTCATGTCACCAGTTTTTCGCGACCCCGAGTCGCTTTTCGCCGTCTTTCTGTCGCGTTTCAGTGTTGCCGAGTCTCTTTTTGTCTCTTTCCGGGAGTTCTGGACTCAGTCCGAACGAACGTCGCTGCTGTGAGGTGTGGCGAAGTGCAATCATGGCGCCGAGCATGCCCGGGAATCGTTCGTCAGTCATAGAGTTGCGATGCTGCCAAGACCGCTGCCAATTCAGCAGCACCCTAGGCGAAGTGCAAAGGGGAGAGGGGAGATGACCCAGAGCCGATCAACGCGAAAGGCCCCGCTGATTAGGCGGGGCCTTTCTACCTGGGCAACGGGTGCCCTATGGTCACAGCGACGCTCTACCAACTGAGCTACACCCCCATGAGTGGAGGTGACGGGACTCGAACCCGCGACCTTCGCAGTTGCCCGAATCGTATACCGGGGCACCGACATCGAGCACTTCCTGTCCGATCTCAGTGAAACCATGGCCTGCATGCCCGAGAAGCCGAAGTCCACGCACACCGCCGACGCCCTCGAGAAAATGCGCCAAGTCGAGGAGATGCAACGACATCGCGACGTCCAGCACCTGATCAAGTCGGCATCTGGCTGGATGGGCGAAGCCATGAACGCGTGGAGCGACGACGACTACGGAAAAGTCGCCCTACTGGCTCCATTGGCCGTCGAGCACCTTGGCAAGGCTGTGCTGTGGAAAACGAACCCCGTGCTGGTCGTACCGCTGTCACAGGAAGCCGAAGCGAGCCTGGTAAAGCTGGCGACCACACCTAGCCTCACCGACCCCAAGCTCAGAACTGTTGGCCTCAAACTGCTCTTGAACAGGATCGAGGCAGTGACAGGGGCGCTGCCACTCAACAACAGCCGCCGCAATCGCATGGTTGAAGTACGAAATGGGGCAATGCATATCGCCTCGTCAGAGACATCCCGCCACATACTCACCGACTCCCTGACCCTGTGCAACCTCTTCCTCGAACAGCTGGAATCCGCGCCCGAGCTGTTCTACGGCGACCACAGGTGGAACGTCAAAGATCTAGTCGCACAGGGCCGTTCCGACGTCCAACACCGCGTCGCGCAGAAACTCGCCCGCGCGCGCAGACACCTCACCCTGCTGGAAGAACGGCTCGGCGAGACCCTGTTCCAAGAAACGACCGAACGGCTCCAGGATGACGCCGCCTACGACCTCGATGATGGGGGATGGGCTGTCGACTGGGCCTGTCCGGAATGTGGAAGCCACGGACGGATAACAGGTCCGATCGACTTGAGCCAAGCCATCAATTACGACTGCGACCCTGATGGGCCGGACGACCCGCATACCGGCGACTGGGAAGTCACGATTTCCCCGACCAGCTTCAGCTGCAACGTCTGCCGCCTCACGCTGGCCGGCGCAGATGAACTTCTGGCAGGCGGGCTACCCGCCTATGCAACCTCCATCTCTACCGACGACCTCGGGCCAGACTTCGACCCCGCCCGCGAGGCAGAACGCCTCTACGGAATCAATGACTGAGGGCTACGCCACCGGAAGGAAGGCGCGGCCGCGGTTGTACTTCTGCTCGAAGTCGGTGATCTTTTCCCGCACACTGGCATCGACGAGCGCGGCCAAACTCGCTGTGCCCGGTTCGTTCGGATATGCCAGGCTCAACCCGCATCACGACCTCACGCGCGTATTCGAGCAGCGCGGTATCCCAGTTGATGCCCTGCTGCTTCTTGCGATCCGAGCGCCGACGGGCAGCGGGCCGGTCATCGTATTCGATGACACGAACAAGGTGCTCTCTGACGGTGTTGGTGTGTTAAGCAGGCATGACTGGTCGCCCTATCGAGGCCATCGCTTGATCAGCGGCTCGCGGCGCGTCGTTTCGCGGACAGCAAACATATTCGCGGGAGTCCCCGGTCGGATCCTCGTGTGGTCTTATGGTTTCCGTGTCGCCACCAAGTTTTCGGAGGCGACGAACTCAAGCCGGACATCCCGTTTGTCCCCCCATGGGGGATAAAACACATCCGCGTACCCGCCTGTCCTGCGGCAAGAACGGCATGCCTCGGGGCAGAATCGCCACGGCAAGGTATCTCGAAAGGACTGTGCATCATGGCGGCGCAACCCACTGTTTTCGGCAATCACAAGGGCGGCGTCGGCAAAACGCAGGAGCTCACACTGCTCGCCGCTGAACTCGCTCAACGCCAGCGCCAAGACGGGAAGCCCCGGAGAATTCTCTGCATCGACCTTGATCCGCAAGGCAACCTCACCCGCCGCATGGGCTACCTCGAGGAGCAGATCGAGCAACGGCCCAGCATGGCCGAGGTAATCCACTCGGCATCACCAGAAGTGCTGCAAGCCAGCCTGCTCCCATGCCAATGGGAGGGCGACTGGGCCGACAACATCACCTTGGCCCCCTCACGCATCGAGCTCGAAAACCGTGTCCCGGAAGCGGGGGTTCCGGGCTCACACCTGCGGCTGCGTCAAGCTCTCGCTCCTCTGCTGAATGACTACGACGATGTCCTCATTGATGTCGCGCCAACGCTCGGGCATCTGCTGCATCTCGCGCTCGCGTCCCGCGCGCCCGACCATGACGGTGTCGGCGTCAACGTGGTCGCGGTCATGACGCCCGACTACGACGGGCTCCGTGGCGCGCGGCGCTTGGCCGCCATGATGAGCGACCCGCACTACGAGTTGTCGCTGAACATGCGCGCCCGCCTGATCGGCGTCGTCATCAACAAGGTCCGCACCGGCGTTTCAACCCACAAGACACGCACGGAAGAAGCGATCGAGACGTGGGGGAATACCGTCTGGTCGCCGTCGCTGCACCTGAGCGCCGGCGCCGAGCGAGCCGTCGAATTCAGCGAGCCACCCCAGTCCGCCGACGACGCCAAAACCCGCATCGCCATGAAAATCGCCGCAGAGTCCTACGTGGACAGGTACCTCGCCGCGCTCGGCGAACCGGAATTGCAGAAGGTGACGAGCTGATGAGCCGCCGCGAAATCCCGAAGGTTGAAGGCACGGCTGTTGTTCTTGAGCGCGGAGTCGCCGGGGGATCCGGTGCACCCACGCAGGTGCCACTAACCAGCGCTCCTGCCGCTGTGACCGTCGCGGAGATCCCCGAGCCATACGACCAGCCCGACGCCACCGGGGCGCTCACCGCGAAGGAACGCAACCACCTCGCGGCGTGCGAGGCCGCACTGGACGTACTGCGGATCGCGTTCTGGCGTGCGGGCAAGGCTCTCAAGGTGATCTCCGATGCTCGCCTGTACCGGGAGTCTCACGACACCTTCGAGGCGTACGTGGTGGATCGGTGGCAGATGCAGACATCCCAGGCCTATCGGCTCATCAGCGCCGCCGCAGTCGCGGAGCCCATCGCTTTGTCCCCCATGGGGGACAAAATCAACGAGCGCCAGGTGCGTGAGCTGTTGCCCGTGGCCGATAAGCACGGCAATCAGGCAGCCGTCGATCTGTATCTGGCCCTTGTCCAGGAAGCCGCCAACGCCAACGGAAGCGGCCCCAAGGTCACTGCGAACCTCGTGCAGAAGACCGTCGCCGCCGCCGTCGCCGCACTACCGCCCGGCGTTGTATGGGACCGCGACACGATCACCCAGATTGTGCGCAGCGTCCTCGGATTAACCGGCGAACAGGTCGACGACGACCAAGCCGCCGATGAGGCCCCGTCTGCGTGGTTCGAGACGGAGGGATCCCGGGTAGCAACGCTTGCCGACAAGGTGGCCAAGCGCGCCCAGAAGCACCCCGACGAGGCCCGCGCCTTCGCGGCCGCGCTCATCGAGCATGCCCGCCGGATCGAGAAGGCACTCAACAAGCCAAAAGAGGCGTGACCTGCCCGCTTAACGGTTCCCGAGTTCTCCCCGATGCCGTTCGGTGACTCTGGCCCCGTCGTCGGAGACAGGACTCTGCCGAAATCGGCGAGTTCTACTGGCATCCCCGCTACCCCTGGACAGCGTCAACAGGGGTCATACACGGGCAGCAGGCGCCGCGAAGCCGTCCGGCCACCTTGTGGACTCGTCGTACGCCACGTCGGTCAGGTCCGCGTCGGTGAGGTTCGCGCTGAACAGGTGCGCGCTGGCCAAGTTCGCGCCGGTGAGGTCTGCGCTGGCCAGGTCCGCGCTGGCCAAGTTTGCGCTGGTGAGGTCTGCACCGGTCAAGTCCGCGTGGGTCAGGTCCGCGCTGGCTACATACGCGGCGGTCAGGTTCGCACCGGTCAAGTCCGTGCCGAACAGGTGTGCGCTGGTCAGGTCCGCGTCGGTCAGGTCCGCTCTGGTTAGGTCCGCGCTGGGCAGCTTCGCTTCGTGCAAGTTCGTATGTCTCAGCTTCGCGTCGGTCAGGTTCGCGCCGATCAGCTTCGCGCCGGTCAAGTCCGCGCTGGTCAGGTCCGCTCCGTGTAGGTCATAGCGGTACCTCGACCATTGATCTGCGTGGCGGCGGATCACCGCGGCGATCGAATGACGTACTTCCTGGTCTTCAGGTCCTGTGGAGGCGCGTAGGTAAGCGCACAGCAAGTCGAGGCAGACCCGCGCCTCCTCATGCAGCGTTCTGTTGTTCCAGTCGTCGGCCAATGCCGCCAAGCCGTAGACCCCAGCTTGGCGGACCGCAGGAGAAGTGTGGGCGAGTTGCTCGGCGCAGGTGGTGTAGCGCTCCCGTAGGCCCTTGGTCTGTTCCAGCGCGTGCGTCCGCGAGAAATGTCGTTCGGCCTGGCTGCGGGTCAGTAGCACACCGGTCAGTGCAATCAGCGCGACCACCACCGCCAGCGCACCGGTGATGACGGTCGCGTACGGCTGGGTCAACCCGCCTGCTGCAATGGCTTGCACCGCAAGTGTGGTCGGTTCCGGCACCAGCGTCGTCGTAGCACCGGGTTGTGCGGCGGCGGTACCGGCCCCAGCCGCCGAGACCACGAACACGGTGGCCAGCCCCCCGAAAGTCCTCCTCATTCCGCCGATCCTGTCACCGATACGACTCTCTCACCGCAGGGAAACACCGGTGCGCTCAAGCAGCACTCGGGACTATTGACGATTCGGATTAACGAGGTCGGGCACGCCACGATCTTGTTACGATTCCTAATATGAAGCGTAATACGTCCCTGAGCGTGGACTCTGCTGTGCTGGAGCAGGCCAAACTGGCAGCCGACGCTGACGGGGTCACCTTGTCTGCGTTCGCCGAGAGCGCACTGCTGGACAAGGTGATGCGCAACTCGGCCCGCATCGCCGCCAGCTACGAGTACAGCCAGGGCCGTGACACCGCTGACTACTTCGCCCAGGTCGAGGCCGAACGCGCCGCGATGGCCGAGGTCATCCGCGCCAGTGGCGCCGCCTGGTGACCGCAGCCCCTCCCGCCCACGGCGAACTGTGGCGCTACCTGCCGACCATCGCCGGCCGCGAGAAACCCTCATCCCTGAGCGGGGACCGCGTGCTCATAGTCCAGCGGACCAGCATCAACTCGATCCTGCCGACCGTGCTGGCGATCCCGATCGAGCACGCGCCACGCATGCCCGGCCTCGCCGTCGAGCTGTCCGACGACGACCCGCTGCCAGGCCTGTCCGCCGTCGTCTACCGCATCCACCCGCTGTACACGGCCTGGCTCACCGAACGCATCGGCGTCGTGACCGAGGCGACCATGCGCCAAGTCGTCGGCACCCTGGTCAAGCTGATCACCGACTGAAAAGCGGGTCGCATTGAGTCGGGCGTAGGGACCTCAAGTCTCGAATCCGTTGCGGTGGGAGTGATTTCGTACGCAAGCTGCCGGTAGTTTCAGGCAAGATCACAGAATGGGATGGGGCTCAGGGATTCACGACTCGTCAGCGCCGAGCCACGAACAACGGATGCATCGAGCGGTCGGAGTCAGCAGCCTCAAACTGATCTGCCATACAGACACCTGGCGTGCGCTGGATCGGCTATGGGTCGGCTTATTCTTCGCCGAGGCATCGAGAGTGCCGACAGACCGGGTCACGGCCCGTGGAGGCGACATGGTCGAAGTCGTTCTCTCGGGTCCGAATCTGGTGATGCTGCTCAAGCTCACCCACCGCCAGCGCTTGGCCCCGGAAACACGGGCTCTCACCAGGCGGGTATACGAGCAGGTCGCGAAGGTGATCGACGCGGTCGACCCCGATGCCAATCCTGGCCAGCCCATCCCTCCGATCGTTCTGGACGACAAGCTGGGCAACAACGAATGATGGCCATCCGCAACGCCGCGGCCGCCGCAATGATCATCGCCTGCGGCGTAGAAGCCACCCTCGCCATCGGGCCGGCGGGAACTGCAGTGATGCATCTGTCCGCATTCATGTCGTGGTTGACCTGGTTGATCCCGCCGATGGTGTATCTCGCCGGGATGGGCGTCGTATGGGAACGTCGGGCGCAACCACGGCTGTATCGCGCTACCCGCCAAGGGCTTTTCGGCATGGGCGCTTGCCTGGCCGTTGTGGCGTTCTGCACGTCGATCGAACGTTTTCCCGGCCTCTACCCGGCGGCGTTCGCGCGGGGACTTGCAGCTGGCGCAGGTTTGGTCGTCCTCGCCGTGGTCTTCATACCTGCGTCCCGCCGCGAGAATGCTTCTACTGTGGGCTGATGGCAACCGCAATCATCGAGATGGACGACGTCTTGTTCACGCGGATACAGCAGGCAGCCGGAGAGAACTTCTCAGAATGGGTCTCCAAGGCGTGCCGGTCTCGGCTACTGGCCGACGCAGCCCGGGACGCGGCCGTCTGGGAGCACACACACCCCGCCGAGGCCGCCCAGGAGCGCGCCGAAGAATCCGCCCGATCCCTGGAATCCGAAGCCGAACACGAGATCCAGTACCAGGCCGAGGAAGCGGCCCGCCGCCGCGGCGGCGACCAGACCGAGCCGACCGCCGAGGAAATCGCCGAGGCCGAGCAACGAGTGCGCGCGCTCTTCGAGCGCGCCGACCGCCGACTTCGTGAACACGGAGAAGGCGACTGAGACGGGAGCCTGTTAGACGTGCGCGACCATGCTGTCGACCAGCGCGAGCATGGCATGGATCTGCGCTTTGCCCCTGGATTACGTGGACCTTCGCCCAGGCGAGCAGTGCGACGTGCCATTGCCCCCACATGAGGACAAGGGAAGCCGCCGTCGCGCTACAGGAAATCGGAGGCTTGCTCCTACGATCGGAAGCTATGAGTACACCGGATCCGAAAGCGCCGTACTGGACCCGGCGAGACGTTGCCCTTTATCTGGGCTGGTCACCGCAGACAGTGAGTTCGTACCTATCGGCAGGTCGCCTGCCGGAGCCATTTGATCGTGTCGCGGGCTCGCCGATCTGGGAGCCGCAGACGATCATCGCCTGGAATGAAGGGGGGCGGCCAAAACGGCAGGTCGACTGATCCGCTTTGACTTGAGGCGCTTGGGTTGGCGAGATGTCGTCCAGACGCCCAGAACTATTCGCCCCCGATAGTTGGCCCATCCGGCCAGAGTTCCATGAGCTGTGCGGGGGTGTGAGGGGCGCGGTAAACGGCATGAAGAACCTCTCGTGCCGTATCACCAGGCGCTGACTCGGCAAGCCGCACGAACCAGTCGGTGCCGGCGGAGTACGACCAGAGGTAGGAGCGAAGAAGGACATTGGCGCCGCGGTCGGTCAGCAGGTCTGCAATCTGTGTGTCGGTCCAGAAGGGGACGTAACGCCGAGCTCGGTCCGCGAGCTCGGAAAGAGACTCCCCGTGGGCAAGAGCGATGTGCAGCTGCCCTCGGACCAGTTGCAGATAATGATCGAGACGTACCCGAGCAACGAGTTGCTTGTCATCCGCCGCTACGAAGAGCGGCATGGCCTGGGCCAATCCCTCGAAGAGGATCTGACTCGGCGCGTGCACGGCCTGCAGTCGGATCCAAGGTACGTCTTCCTTAGCGCAGTGTGCTGAGATGCTGGCGAATTGCAGCGCGTGGCCCAATACCTCATGGAGGGCGAACTGGCGGGCCAAGACCTTGGTGAAGCGGGCATTTCTACGATTGATCCGCAACCGAGTCTTCTGGCCGGCGCCGTCGAGCCAATAGCTCCAATAGACGTCGAGGTCGGTGGATTCGATGCTGAGTTCGTAGTCTGCTGTCGACCCGGTCATGTTCCGGACCGATGGCTCAAGGCCCGCCGCGGAATCTCGAATGGCTCCTTCGATGTCCGAGGCGTCGAGGATCCCTTCGACGGTCATGAGATCGCTGGTCAACTTTGGTCCCCAGTCGATGCCGATCGAATTCAGATGGTGTTGCGCGTGCTCGCGGTGCAGGTGCAGATAGTCCTCCGACCAGCCACGGGGTTCACAGCCCTGGGTCCGTAGAACGTACTGTTCCAGCGGCTCTCGTTGACCAAGCAGCGCGCTGCAATAGGCGATGTCGGCATCGATTCGGGTTGCGAGCGCGGTCTCTCCTGCTGCGGTTGCCGCATCCTTCAGGCGGGACAGCTGGTGAAGCGCATCGAGACGGTTCTCGACGGCGGGGATCTCGGCGTCTGTTGGGTAGCAGTCGTAGTCGATTACAGGGTGTGCGCCACGATCGACCTCGTAGCGGTTCCATGCACGCAAAACACGCTCGGTGGTGTCACGCAACTCCCTGTTCACCGGTCAAACTCCCAACGTAATGTCACCGACTGATTCGGCTGCAGATAATCCCTGGTAAGCGTGACCACGATGTCGTCGCCGTCGTAGTCCCACAGTAGGTCCTCTGAAGCGCTGTTGATCGCACCCCCAGGCTGGACTTCCTCACCAGAACAGGTGAGCAGCTTGTGAATTCCCTTCTGCCGCAGATTGATCGTGAATCGGCGCGTGTACCGCACCATCTCCTGTCGCCAGTAGAAGTGATCAACGAATCGGCCACCAGTGCAGGCGTAGCTGATCATGCCGGTCTCGCCAGGCAAGATCGCTGGTGAGACCTGGCAGGAGAATTTGGCCATCGTTGGAGCATTATGGGTGCGCTCAATCGAGATCTGACGGTGGTCTCGACGAAGTGGATCGATGGACAGTCCGCCATCGTCGGCATACTCAAACCAAAGCTCCCGCGCGACGCGTGTCAGCGGCACCTCCGACATGTTGAAAACATCGTGGGTGTAAACGATCCGGGCTTGGCCGTCCTCATCGATGTCGAGGTCGATCCGCAAGTCCAGCTCAACGACATTTCCGACCAGGCTGGCCAGCTGCACAGTTTCCGTGTGGTTGAGGCGAAGCACCTTGGACAGGGCGGCAAGCTTCTTGCCGATCCGCCGAGCGTCCTCCGGGAGATCTGCGTCATCAAAGTCGCTCACTGCATCCGGCAGCTTTGGTGCTGAGACGGCCGTCATCGGCAGGCGGACAGGCCCCCATCCGGTCACGCTCGTATCGCGTGTTCCAAGCGCCGTTGCGACTGCCTCAACGAGTTGACCGCGGCCAAACTCGTTGCGCGCGCGGCGCTTCAGGCGGTCCGCTACGAGATCGACTGGGGCGAACAGCTCTTCGGCAGTCCATCCAGGGAACATGCTCTCAAGAATGCGGCAATGATGGCCCCGCGGAACGCCATTCAGGTTTCCGGCGAGCCACTTGTAGTACTGCGCCCGGGTGGGTGGAGCGGCTCGCCCATCGCTGAGGTTCAAGGCCCGGGCGTGCTTTTTGTACTCCTCCGAGAAAGCGGAGTGCTCATGCAGATGCTGGTCTTGCAGAAGGGCCTTGAGAGCGATGGTTGCCAT